>JBBRUI010000247.1:0-6886 GCA_038247945.1 Bacteroidota bacterium
GCAACGCATGCCGCGTGAGCCGTACAATGCATTGGGCTTCGGACTCGGAAGCATGGGCGGACATTACACGTTTCAGGAAGTGTTGCAGCAGTTGGACTCAATGCGGTTGTTGTATCCGAACCTCATCACAGTCCGCGATTCCATCGGGCGGTCGCAACAGGGACGCGCCATCTGGATTGCGAAAATTGGCAGCAGTCAAAGCGCCGGAAAGCCGGAAGTTCTCTACACCGCGCTTCACCACGCGCGTGAACCGGCAGGAATGATGTCAACGATCTATTACATGTGGTGGCTGCTGGAGAATTACGCGAGCAATCCCGAGGCCGCGTATCTCGTGAACAAACGTCAGCAGTGGTTCATCCCGGTGGTAAATCCTGATGGCTACGAATACAATCGTTCAACAAATCCGAACGGCGGAGGATTCTGGAGAAAGAACAGGCGCGACAACGGAGCCGGCATATACGGTGTCGATCCGAACAGGAATTACGGACCGATGCATATGTGGAACGCGAACAACGGCGGGTCAAGCACATCACCAAGCAGCGATACATATCGCGGCCCTACACCGTTTTCGGAACCTGAGAACCAGGCGATTGATAACTTCATGCGCACGCACAACGTCAAGTCGTGTCTGAACTACCACACGTACGGCAGCTACCTTATTTACCCGTGGGGATATTTGTCGAGAGAGAATGCAGACTCGCTCATCTACCGTGATTGGGCATATGATATGACGGCGATGAATCGCTTCACGAGCGGAACCGACCAGCAGACGGTCAATTATTCCACACGCGGGAATTCCGACGATTACATGTATGGCGACACGACCAAGCCTATTGCGTACGCGATGACACCCGAAGTGGGAATCGAAACCGATGGATTCTGGGCTCCGCCTGCGAGGATTTTGCCGCTCGTAGTTGCGAACGTACCCATGAACAAGCGTCTTGCCTACATTGCCGGGCAATTTACGACGGTGATTCAACATTCAATTCAGGATGGTGGAAATGGATTTCTAAATCGGGGAGAAACTTTCTCGCTGATTGCCCGGGTGAAGAACAAAGGCCTGGGGATAGGAAATGTCGTGACTGTTCGCGGAACAAGCAGCTCAGCTTTTGTTCAATTCTCTCCGATCCCGGTCGTCCTCAATTCTATTTTGTCGCAACAGGAAATTCCGGTAAATCTTAACGGCATCGTTTCCCCTTCGGCGAGCGAAGGCATACCAGTTCAGTTGTACGTTTCGATCACTGATGGCGATGGCTTTTCAAAGATCGATACGCTGAATTATTTTATCGGAACGCCGGCGGTTGCGTTCGCTGACAGTGCAAGCGCGGGCACAAGCAACTGGAGTACGGGAACGGGCTGGGGACTTACCTCCAGCGCTCACACTCCACCATCGGCATTCACGGACAGTCCAACCGGAAACTATCCTGCAAGTGCAAACAATTCGCTCACGCTGAATTCACAGATTAATCTGAACACGTTCAATTACGCACAGTTGAAGTTCTGGACGAAATGGTCAATTGAGCCGACGTGGGATTTTGGTACGGTTGAGCTTTCGACCAACAACGGATCAACGTGGACGATAATGCGGACAGAGCTTTCGCATTTCGGATCGGCACGAAGCGGCAGTTTACAACCGGCGGGCTCATGGGGATTTGACAGTTACAATCCGGGACAGAGTTGGACTGAACAGTCGGTGGACTTGAGTGCGTATGTGAACAAGCAGATCAAACTGCGGTTCCGCATGGCAGCAGATGGCGGCGACCAGCGCGATGGTTTTTATGTAGATGACGTGCGGGTGTATGCCTACACAACTTCTGCAGCACCGCTCGACACCGGAATTGTAGTCAGTCCTGCAAGCTTTATTTTTTCCGGTGCGACAGGAAGAATATTTCAGGATTCGGTGAAGATCAGAAACTTTACAAACGCGTCTGTAACGATTGCTATCACGGATTCTTCTACATCACTTTCAGAAAGCGCATCACGTGGCTCGAGCAGAGATCGCAAATGGGATATGCAAACGCTTATCAACAAACTCCGGCCTGCATTTCAGAAGGCGAAATTCACGCGGGAAAATTTCGTCGCACCCGCAGGTTTAACGCCGGATAGTCCGCAAGCGTACAATACAATTCTGACTGACGAACGGGGCGAAAACCTTGCCGGCGGTGCGGATGTGTATCGAGTGCGGTATCAATACCGGACTTCATTCCTTGGAAACTTTCACGACTTCCAAATTGTGCTTGGCAATCTGCCGGACACAAATGTTGCAATGATCATCTCCGTCGACACCGACCAGGATTTTGGCACCGGCCGCTTCCCGACTCCGCTTGGTGTGGGTCCGACTTCACGTGATCTCGGATCTGAAAGAGAAATCCTGATCGACGCCAGTGGTATTCTCGTCGACTCGCTGACGACGTTCGGACGGATTCCTCTTGGCGCAGTCATCAATGCAACGGCTGATACATTTCAAATACTTGGCTTTCCGTTCCCGCTGAACGTTCAGCGCGACAGCGTCTTGACGATAGGAACAGAAACGGTTTTGGGTGGAGTGAACGAAAATACATTCAGCGATCCCGACCGGAAGATGAATGTAGCGGTTAGTGCATTCCGTCTGCAACGGACCGCAAATCCGCTCCCGGATTTCGCACCGGCAATCGGACATGCAAACGTGGGTGGAGAAACCGGCGTCTCGTGGCTTTCCGAAAATCGTACGAACATAACAATCCCTGCACATGACTCAGCCACGGTGAAGATTACTTCGCTCGCGGCAAAAACAGCAGGAACGTACAGGGCGAATATTGCATTGCGTTCCGCTGCACGACCGGATGTAAATATTCCGATCACCATGAACGTGACCAATCCCCCCTCACCGTCAATTCAGGTTTCCCCGACGCTGATTCGGGATACGCTTGCTCTGGGCGATAGCGTCACCAACATTCTCACCGTTCGCAATACAGGCGCCGGGGTGTTGAACTATGCCGTCGTCGATACATCTGCAGTTCCCTGGCTCACCATCAATCCGAACCTCGGTTCTGCTGATTCGGGAGCGACTGCAAATGTTCTCCTGAAGGTCCGTAGTTCGGGTTTGCGCACAGATACAACTTACGCGCTTCCACTGATTGTTCTCAGCAATGATCCGGCTGCGAGCGTCGTTCCTCTTCTACTTACCTTAAGAGTGAAAAGAGTAACATCAGTACAAGATGGAGTGCTGCCGTCTGCATTCGCGCTCCATCAAAATTATCCCAATCCATTCAACCCTGAAACAAACATCTCGTTCGACTTGCCTAAGAGTTCGTTCGTCACGCTGAAAGTTTTCAATCTCATAGGACAGGAAGTGGCGACAATTGTAGATGAGGTTCAGGATGCAGGGTTCAGGAGTATTACATTCAATGCGTCGGCGTTGGCAAGCGGAGTGTATTTGTACAGAATCGTTGCGGGTGAATTTATGCAGACAAAAAAAATGATTTTGGTGAAATAAGGACAGCGTATGGCTCCGACAGTGAAGTCCGTGTGCCTGTACATCGGGAGCTTGCTTCTCCTCGTTGGTGTAACAATGCACCGGGGAGAAGCTCAATACTCCAGCGACCGTTGGGCGCTGGCGACGCGTTTTGGTCCGAGCGTCTGGTTCAACGATGCGAATCAACGAAAGACCGGAGTCGGCGGTGAACTGGAGCTTCGTTACGGAGTCAAGCGATGGCTCTCGGTTGGTTTCACCCTGGGGTACAACGTACTCAAGTCCGGTCAGACCTGGCCACGTCCGGAACTGCCAGAACAGTATTTGAAACTTAACGCCTGGTCGTTCTCGCTCGCGTCGCGGGGATATTTCCTCCCTGGTCGTTACTTCAATCCCTACGTATATTGCGGGCTTGGTGCGATGGTGTATAGGCGTCTCGATGGTCTCGATAATTACGTTCCCAACGGCAAGACCAACTGGAGTGTGCATATACCGCTGGGAGTAGGGGCCGAGTTCTACACGACGCGATCCATCTCCTTTGATGTCAGCGCTGGTCTCACTGTTTTGAATGATCGCACGGATCGATTCAAGTCCGGGGGAGCCGACAGTTATTTTAGCGCGAGGGCAGGAGTAAATTTCTACTTCGGTGTCAGCGGCGACGAAGATGATGATGGTGACGGTCTGACCAACGCCGAAGAGTGGCGCCTCGGCACGAACCTGACGAATCCGGATACGGATGAAGACGGGTTGTCCGATGGTGATGAAGTAAAGAAATATCACACCGATCCGCTTAACCCGGATACGGATGGAGACCGATTGAACGATGGCGATGAAGTGCGCGTGTACCACACCAACCCATTGCTCAAGGATACGGATGAAGACGGTTTATCGGACGGCGACGAAGTTTTTAAGTACCACACCGATCCTCTGAAAATCGATACCGATGGCGGCGGTGTGCCTGACGGCGATGAGGTTTACAGAGGAACAAATCCCCTCGATCCGACTGACGACTCTGTCAAGCCCAAGCACGACAACAAATAGAGACCTGTACGTCTTGCGCAACTCACGCCTTTTCCGTATCTTTTGTTCACTCTGTGATCGGTTCTGCTGTAGGTAGATGCCTTCCCTGCTGCAAATGTCCATTGACCTAACTTAATTGATTGGCCGAATGAGTAAAAGCGATCTCAAGGTATTCTCAGGACGGTCGAATCGCCCGCTTGCTGAGAAAATTGCAAAAGAGTTAGGCAAGCCGCTGGGTCATTGCGAGATACGGGACTTCAGCGACGGTGAGATATGGGTGAAGTACAGCGAGAATGTCCGTGGCTGCGATGTGTTTATCGTTCAGTCCACGAATCCGCCCGCTGAGAATTTGATGGAGCTGCTCATCATGATTGATGCAGCGAAGCGGGCATCGGCGAGAAAAGTAGCGGCTGTTATCCCCTACTTCGGGTACGCCCGGCAGGATCGCAAAGACCAGCCGCGTGTTTCGATTACAGCAAAGCTGATTGCGAACCTGATTACAGTTGCGGGAGCCGACAGGGTTATTACGATGGACTTGCATGCACCGCAGATTCAGGGATTCTTTGACATACCGGTCGACCATTTGTATTCATCGGCAGTTCTTGTAAAGTATTTCAAGGACAACCCGATTCCGAATCTGGCAATCGCATCGCCGGATGTCGGTGGAATCAAAATGGCCCGTGCATATGCAAAGCGGCTCGAAGCAGAACTTGTCGTGATCGACAAACGACGTCCGAAGGCGAACGTTGCTGAGGTCATGAACATCATCGGAGATGTGAAGGGGCGAAATCTTCTCATCATCGATGACTTGATTGACACCGGCGGGACTCTTGTAAACGCCGTCGATGCACTACAAAAAGCGGGCGCAAAAGATGTGTACGCCGCGGCGACGCATCCGGTGTTGTCGGGACCGGCGATTGACCGGATCCAAAAATCGAATTTAAAAAAGCTTGTCGTTACGGATACGCTTCCGCTTCTCGCACAGTCGCCGAAAATTGAAGTGGAGTCCATCGCCGAGTTGTTTGCAGAAGCGATAAAAAGAACGTTCAAACATTTATCAATCAGCTCCCTCTTCGATATTGACAAAGGGTGACCCTTCCCCGCAGAGCGGGGCTCAGGGGGAGTCAAGAATCTAAATATCCATCAGTTTTGTAAAGGAGTGTTATGTCAGAAATTGTCTTGAATGCAGAAATCCGATCGATCACAGGAAAGAAATCGAAACGTATCCGGTGGGAGGGCAAAGTGCCTGGCGTGTACTATGCACGTGGCGAGAAGAATATCCCGATCCAGGTCACGAAGCTGAGCCTCGATCCGCTCATCTACACATCGGAAACGCACGTGATCGAATTACGGGTCGGTGATGTTGCAAAGAGAGCAATTCTGCGTGATCTCCAATTCGATCCGGTCAGCGACAAGGCAATCCATTTTGACTTGCAAGGTCTGCGTGAAGATGAGGAAATTACGCTGGACGTTCCCGTTGTTCTGACGGGCGGAATTCCTGCTGGCGTGCGCGACGGCGGGTTGTTGCAACACATGATGCATAAAGTAAAGGTCTCCTGTCTCCCGAAGAATATTCCCGGCAAGGTTGAAGTGAACGTATCCGGCCTCGCACTTCATCATACAATTCATGTGAAAGATCTAAGCCTTCCCGATGTAACGATTCTCGAAGCACCGGAAGATCCAGTTGTCTCCGTTGTTCCGCCGACGGTTGTCAAAGAAGCTGAAGTCACGGCTGTGGCTGCAGACGCTGCCAAGGAACCGGAAGTTGTTGGCAAGGGCAAGAAGCCAGAAGAAGGAGCCGAGGGCGAGGCAAAGGGGGACACGAAGGGCGAAGCTAAACCTGCCGGTAAAGAAGAAAAGAAGAAGTAATCTTCCCGGAGTAACAGAATAACAGTCCGGGTTTTGAGCAAGCAACGAATGTATTTAACAAGCAGGGACACTTCTGATAGAGTTGTCATTTTTTTGACAATCACCAATTAGAAACCCTCTACTCTTCAGTTCGTTTCGATATTTCTCCCAGACATATCGAAACGATTATTGAAGGGTCAATCTAACAGTCCTGCGCACGCAGGAAAACACTTAGAAGTCCAAAGGGAGGTGACATAATGGACCAACATCGCACGTACGAAACCACCGTTATCATCAACGCATCGCTGGATGACGCTCAAGCTGAAGGCGTTATTACGCGCATTTCGGAGACGATAACAAAAAACGGCGGCAGCATTCTCGCGCTTAACAAGTGGGGACGAAAGCGTCTCGCATATCAAATCAACAAGAAGACCAACGGGTATTATGTGAATATTGAATTCACAGCGCCGGCGGCTCTGATTGCGTTGCTGGAGCGCTCTTACCAACTCGACGAAATGGTTCTCCGCTATCTTACAATCGTTCTGAGTACGAACGCATTAGCCGCAA
>JBBRUI010000248.1:0-6874 GCA_038247945.1 Bacteroidota bacterium
CAGAATCCTTGGCTTCAAGCTTGCAGATTCAGTTGCGCACACAAGTCCCGAGGCGATTATTCTCTTCGGCGGACTTGCGGCAGCCGGTGAGTTGATCTTTGAACCGACCCGTCGTCATCTTGAAGCAAATCTTCTTAATATCTTTCAGGGAACGGTGAAGCTTCTGCCGTCGCAATTGCAGGAACGGAACGCCGCCGTGCTCGGAGCAAGTGCGTTGGTGTGGACCAGATAGAAAAGAAAACCACAAAGGCGCAAAGGCACGAAGGATTTTTTTCTACAAATGATCAGCATTGACCTCACCCTACGCCAAAAGGGAAAGCACGGCGGACAGGCAAAGAGGTTGTCCAAAAAGAAATTTCTAGTCATTGCGAGGAGCGTAGCGACGAAGCAATCCCTCTTTTTCGCTTGTATCCAGGTACGAGATTGCTTCGCTTCGCTCGCAATGACTCTTCAAGGTACTTTTTAGACAGCCTCGCCTTAGTAAACAAGGTTTTTTGTTATCGCGTTGTGTCTTGGTGACTTGGTGGTGAATCCTTTCATAAATCGATAAGGAGTTATTCCCAATATGGCTTTGAAAATCAAATCAGAATCCGAAACTCAGTTCGATGTTCTTTCACTCGGCGAGTGTATGATCCGGTTGAGTCCGCCCGGACATCAGCGCATTGAGTTGACGCCATACTTTGAAGCGTACGCGGGTGGAGGAGAATACAACGTTACGTACGCACTTGCGCGTTATGGAATGCGAACGAGTTGGGTCTCGCGGCTTGTCGATAATCCCCTCGGACATTTCATCAAGAACCATGCACGCGCAAGCGGCATGGACATCAGCGAAATTGTCTGGGTTCCGTACGATGGTGCGGGACGTGCCGACAGAATCGGATTGAACTTCACGGAAGTCGGGATGGGTGTGCGCGCCAGTGTTTCGATGTACGATCGCGGGCACACGGCAATCGCTCATATGAAAACCGGCGACGTTGATTGGAAAAGAATTTTCAATCAGCGGAGAGTCCGGTGGTTTCACACAGGCGGCATCTTCACGGCGCTGAGCGAAAGCTGCGCGGTCGTAGCAGTTGAATCGATGAAAGCGGCGCACGAAGCCGGCACCATCGTTAGTTACGATCTGAATTTCCGAAGTAAACTGTGGCCGAGCAAGAAAGCGATTGAAGTGACAAAGAAATTGATGCCGTACATCGACGTGCTCATCGGGAATGAAGAAGACTTCCAGAAAGTTCTTGGGTTTGAAGTTGAGGGAACGGACGAGAATTTGAAAAATCTTCCGGTCGAAGGATATAAGAAGATGGTGGAGAAGGTGGTGAAGACATATCCAAACGTTCACGCTGTCGGTACGACGCTGCGTGAAGTGGTAAGCGGACTTGTGAACAACTGGTCCGCAATTATGTATTACGATAAAACATTCTACTCATCCAAACGATATGAGAATCTGGAGATTGAAGACAGGGTTGGTGGTGGCGATGGTTTCTGCAGCGGATTCGTGTACGGATTGCTGAACGGCATGACGCCGCAGGAGTGTGTGGAGATGGGAGCGGCGCATGGCGCGCTGCTGCAAAGTACACGCGGCGATACCAGCATGGTGACGATGGAAGAAATCAAGCACGTGATGGGCGGAGGCAGCGCCCGCATCAAACGTTAAGGAGAACCGTATGCACCCGCTTATCGATCAGCTTCGTTTAGTCCGCATCATTCCCGTCATCGCCATTGATAATGCCGATGACGCCGAGCCGCTTGCCGCGGCGCTTATCGACGGCGGGATTCCCTGCGCAGAAGTAACGTTCCGGACCGCGGCGGCGAAGGAAGCAATGAGCCGTATCGCGAAAAAATTTCCCGCAATGTTGATGGGAGCGGGGACGGTGTTGAACGTTGAACAAGTGAAGACAGCGGTAGGATGCGGGGCGAAGTTCATCGTATCACCGGGACTAAACAGGAGCGTCGTTGAGTATTGCCAGGCGAACAACATTCCGACCACGCCCGGAGTTGTTACTCCCACAGAAATTGGAAACGCAATAGAGCTTGGAGTTGAAGTCGTAAAGTTTTTTCCCGCAGAGGCGAGTGGCGGCATCGAATACTTGAAAGCGCTGGCCGCACCGTTCAAAGAGATGAAGTTCATTCCAACCGGCGGCATTGGTGAAGCAAACATTCTCTCGTATTTGAAGTTGCCGTATGTAATTGCATGTGGCGGAAGCTGGATGGTAAAATCGGATCTGATCAACAATAGGCAGTTCGATGAAATTAGAAAGCTGTCATCGCAAGCTGTAGAAAAGATCAAATCAGATTCTGCAACTCCGGCACAGAAGAAGTAAATTGTAAAGCGTATTCGTTTAAGAAATGACTATCAGCACCCGCATCTTCTCTCTGTAAATCTCTTCGATAAGGAATCCTAATCATGTCGACCATCTATCTTGTCGCCAACGGCGACCTCCGGCTTTCAGCAAACCAAAACTGTGAAGCTGCACAGGCGGAGATGGAGCGCCGCCTGGTTGCAGCCGTGGAATCGCTCGGTGGCCGCGTCCGGCGTGCGCATCCGTTTGATCAGCAAAAGAAACACGGCTTCATCGACAGCCAGAAATATGGGATTGAAGTATTTTACAACATCCCCAAGAAGTCGCCGGTGATTGTTGCCGAAGCGGTCTGGCAGTACAGCCATCATGTTCTTGCCGGATTGATTGCACACAAAGGCCCGGTTCTGACAGTCGCGAACTGGAGCGGCACGTGGCCGGGGCTTGTCGGCATGTTGAACCTGAATGCATCACTCACGAAAGCCGGGGTTGCCTACAGCACGTTGTGGAGCGAAGACTTTACGGATTCTTTTTTTCTAAACGGGTTGAAGCGATGGATGAAAAAGGGTTCGGTCAAGCACGATTCCTCTCATGTGACTGCGTACAAAAAAGCAAAAATCCCGCCGAAGGCTGAACAAGAAGGAGAACGATTCGCAAAAGAACTCCGCAAGAGCCAGCCTATTTTGGGAGTCTTCGACGAAGGCTGCATGGGAATGTTCAATGCAATTATTCCGGACGAGCTCTTGCATCCGACCGGCGTTTTCAAAGAGCGTTTGAGCCAATCGACATTGTATGCAAAGATGCTTTCAATCCCGGATGGCGAAGCACGCACAATTTATACGTGGCTCACAGCCAAAGGAATGAAGTTTAAGTTGGGCAGCAACGGCAAAACGGAGTTGACAGAGGCGCAAGTGCTGCAACAGTGCAAGATGTATATCTCAGCGTTGCGGCTGGCTGATGAGTTTGGCTGTGCCGCGATCGGTATTCAGTATCAACAAGGACTCAAAGACCTGAGCGCCGCGTCCGATCTTGTGGAGGGCTTGCTCAACAATGTAGAGCGGCCTCCCGTTTATCACGAGCAGACCGGAAAGGAACTGTTTGCGGGCGAAGCATTGCCCCACTTCAACGAAGTGGATGAATGCGCGGGACTCGATGCTCTGGTCACGTACAGGCTCTGGCGAAAATTGGGGTTTGCACCGGAGACAACATTGCACGACCTGCGTTGGGGAAGACATTACAAGGGTAATGGGATTGATGATTTTGTATGGGTGTTCGAAATCTCTGGTGCTGTTCCGGCTGCACACTTTGCGGATGGATACCGCGGCGCAACAAGCGAGCGCCAGCCGCCGATGTATTTCCCGAGCGGCGGAGGAACGATCAAAGGCGTGAGCAAGCCGGGAAACATTGTATGGAGTCGCGTGTATATTGAAGATGGCAGATTGAAATACGACACCGGCCTCGCTGAAGCTGTTACGCTGCCCGAAGAAGAAACCAACGAACGCTGGCAACTCACAACCCCTCAATGGCCTATCATGCACGCCGTGCTCAAAGGAATCACCCGCGACCAAATGATGGCGAAACACAAATCCAACCACATTCAGGTTGTCTACGCACCTGACGTGAAGAACGCCCGACGCGGACTCTTTGCCAAGGCTGCTGCCATGCGTGAGCTTGGACTTGATGTGTATTTTTGTGGCAAAATCTAAACCCATCATCAGAATGCCAGAACAGAATTTGCCACGAAGACACAAAGACACGAAGAGATGCACAACGAGTATGTAATTGGTGTTGACGTAGGAACCGGCAGTGTACGCGCAGGCATCTTCGATTTGCGCGGCAAAATGGTCGCGCATGCACAGCATGAAATCGAAACTTGGCGGCCGCAGGAAAATTTTGTTGAACAGTCATCCGATGATATCTGGAATGCCGCTTGTAAATCAGTACGGCGGGCACTCCGTGAAGCGAAAATTGTTCCCAGTAAAGTTGTTGGCATTTCGTACGATGCGACATGTTCACTCGTCGCGCTTGACGAACGCGACAAGCCGATTACAATTTCCCCGACCGGCAATCCGCGACAAAATGTTATCGTATGGATGGATCATCGTGCCATTGATCAGGCGAATCGCATCAACGCGACTAAGCATAAAGTGTTGCGCTACGTCGGCGGGAAGATATCTCCGGAGATGGAGCCGCCGAAGCTTCTCTGGATCAAAGAGAATCTCAAAAGCACTTGGAAGAACTCAGCACGGTTCCTCGATCTCGCCGACTTCATGACGTACCGTTCCACCGGCGTTGACGTCCGGAGCCTGTGTACGACCGTGTGCAAGTGGACATATCTTGGTCACGAAGCCTCGTGGCACAAAGGATTTTTTGAATCGTTGGGGATGGGCAGCCTCCTCAACAAAATCGGTTCAAACATTCAGCCGATGGGGAACTGCATTGGTTATCTCACTCCAAAGTCCGCAAGGGAGTTGGGGCTTACTGCAAAGGCCAAAGTGGCTGTGGGAATTATCGATGCACACGCGGGAGGGTTGGGCGTGATGGGAATTGGTTTTGATTCCGTTCCGCGAACATCCTCTCTCGAACAAATCCTCGCCCTCATCGGCGGGACATCGTCGTGTCACATGGCTGTCTCGCGCCAACCGAAATTCATTCCGGGAATTTGGGGTCCGTACTACAGCGCCATGATTCCCGGGATGTGGCTGACTGAAGGAGGACAATCCGCAACAGGCTCGCTCCTCGATTACGTCGTCAGGGAAAATTCCATCTACCCCAAAATAAAACAAAATGCCGCCGGCAGCCGGATGAGTGAGTATGACTACCTCAATCGGATTGTTATGGATTTGAAAAAGAAAAGAAATGGCGCTGCCATAACGAAGGAGATAAATATTCTTCCATACTTTCACGGAAACCGTTCTCCGCGTGCAGATCCTACATTACGCGGAGTCGTCTCCGGCTTTACGCTCGACGACAGCGTGGAAAGTGTAGCGCTTCGGTATTACGCAACGATTCAGGCGATCGCTTACGGCACGCGCCACATTATTGAGCAGATGAATGCACACGGTTATCGCATCAGAAAAATCCATGCATGCGGCGGCGGGACAAAGAACCCCTTGTGGCTGCAAGAACATGCCGATATCACGCGCTGTGAAATCATCCTGCCGAAAGAGCCCGAGGCGGTTCTTCTGGGAAGCGCAATGCTGGCGGCAGTCGGTGCCGGAAAATATGAAACTGTCATTGAAGCGGCTGTGAAGATGAGCGCTCCGGGAAAACATTTTCTGCCGGACAGGCGAACAGCCATCTACCACAACAAAAAATATTTGGTCTTTAAGAAAATGTACGAGCACTTTCAGCAATACCGGCAGCAGCTCGCCCGTTTCTGAGTCTTCCGGCACCACGCTTTCATTCTTAGTAAGGAGAGGAAACAAGACATGATCCTTCAAAAAGGCTTTTTAGTAATACTGGTTCTACTGGTCGCCCTTGAGGGAGTTGGATGCGGCGGGAAGAAACAGGGAGGGGCGAAAAAAATCAAGATCGGCTTGCTGATGGAGACGTACAACATTGACCGTTGGCAGCGGGACGAGGAATTCTTTACCAAGAGAGCAAACGCGTTGGGTGCAGAAGTCCTCCGTGCAGTCGCCGATGGAGATCAGGACCGTCAGAACAAGCAGGCGGATGGGTTTCTCACACAGGGCGTTGACGTGCTGGTTGTTGTCGCCAAGAATCTCAACACAGCCGGTCGAATTGTCAAGAGCGCCCGCGAAAAGAACGTGCCGGTTGTTGCCTATGACCGGTTGATTCTGAACTCGGATGTTGACATGTACATTTCATTCGACAATGAGAAAGTAGGTTACATCCAGGCGAAAGGAGTATTGAAAAAAGTGCCGCAGGGCAATTTCATCCTGCTTGGCGGCGCGGCGTCGGATAATAATGCGAAGATGCTGCGCGAGGGACAACTGCGCGCAATCCGCGAACACGAACAATCAGGCGGAGGAAAAATCACAATTCTCGCAGATCCGTTTCTGGATAACTGGGATCGCGAAGAAGCCCGTCGGCGCATAAGCAGTCTGCTCACGAAATTCCATTCAGAAAACAAACCTGTCGATGCAATCATCGCATCGAACGATGCAACTGCAGGCGGAGCGATTGCTGCGTTGAAGGGAGAAGGCTATCACGGAAAAGTTGCCGTCTCCGGACAGGATGCCGAGCTTGCGGCTTGCCAACGGGTCGTCGAGGGTACGCAGACGTTGACGGTGTATAAACCGGTGCGGCTTCTGGCGGAGATTTCGGCGGAAGTTGCTGTCCGGCTCGCGCGCCATGAATCTCCGGACAGCATAGCAAGGGCGCTTTCCCAGCCGATTCAGCAACTCGACAACGGGATGAAAAAAGTCCCCTCATTATTTCTCGAGCCCGTTCCTGTTACAAGCGACAACATGATGACAACCGTTGTTGCCGATGGCTGGCACACCATGGAGAAAGTGTACGCGAACATTCCGAAGGAACAATGGCCGCGGAAGTAAGCCGTCCCCTTCTCGAAGCGCAACACCTGTCCAAAGAATATCCCGGTGTTCGCGCACTGG
>JBBRUI010000249.1:0-6863 GCA_038247945.1 Bacteroidota bacterium
GCGTGAAATAACCGCACATGTGTACGGCGGCGATCAAACAACGCGCATCGCTCAGGAAATTGTCCTGGGCATGGGCGGCGTCCGGTTGTTGCGCGCTATTGGCATCTCACCTTCCGTCTTCCACATGAATGAGGGTCACTCTGCTTTTCTTACACTCGAACTGTTGCGTGAACAATTAGCCGCGAAAAGATCAGCGGAGAAAGCGGATGCGTTCGTCAAGCAGCATTGCGTCTTTACCACACACACTCCGGTGCCCGCGGGACATGACCGCTTCAACATGGACATGATGAAGACGGCGTTCCAGAAATTTATCGAGGTATCAGGACTGAACCTCGATCGCCTTATGAGTTACGGACGCATTCATCCAACCGATCAAAACGAGACGTTCTGCATGACGGTGCTTGCGTTAAAAATGTCCCGCGATGCAAACGGTGTGAGCGAGCTGCATGGAAAGACGAGCGTTGAGATGTGGAAAGAATTGTATCCGAATTGGAATAAGAAAGAAGATCCCATCGGCGCAATTACAAACGGCGTGCATATCAACGGATGGGCTTCGCCGACGGCTTCACAATTTTATAGCAGGACTCTTGGAGAGAGATGGCATGAACGCATCCGGGATGCGAAGTATTGGAAGAGAGCAACCCAAACAAACACAATCTCCGACCTTGATCTTTGGGCGTTGCGTACGTCGTTGCGGCGTGAGCTTGTAGAGTTTGCGCGAAAACGTTTGCGGGAGCAACACTTGCGTCACGGCGGCGACGGCATTGGGATGTACGAAAATATTCTGTCGCCTGATGTGTTGACCATCGGGTTTGCACGGCGGTTCGCAACGTACAAGCGCGCTCCGCTGTTCTTCCGCGATCTTGCGTGGGCAATCCGGATGCTGAATAATAAAGAGCGGCCGCTGCAGATAATTTTTGCAGGGAAGGCACATCCCCGTGACGATGCCGGAAAATCGTTTATCCAGGAAATCATCAACATGACGAAGCGCCTCGACCTGTTCGGCAAAGTTGTGTTCATCGAGAATTATGACATCAACGTTGCCCGATATCTTGTCTCGGGTTCGGATGTGTGGTTGAATACACCGCGCCGCCCGATGGAAGCGTGCGGAACAAGCGGCGAGAAGACAATTCTGCATGGCGGTTTGAACGTGAGCACGATGGATGGATGGTGGCGCGAGGCGTACGACGGAAAGAATGGCTGGCAGGTCGGTGAGGATGCTACTGCCTCCAGCGAGCAGGAACAGGATGATAACGACGCTGCTTCCTTGCGGTCCGTTATTGAAACAGAAGTCCTTCCTCTCTTCTATGAACGTGGAAAAAACGGAATACCGCGTGCATGGCTCAAGCGCGTCCGCCATTCGATGGCAACGTTGATCCCGGAGTACAACACCGACCGCATGGTTGTTGATTATACGAAGAAGTACTATCTGGCGAAGAAAAGGTAAAGCGGGTGTTCATCTGATTTGACCATTCACGAACTACAATCCTTGGAGGCAATATGAAAATACTTGTGGTAGGCGGTACCGGAAGCGTGGGAGGCGAAGTTGTGAAAGAGCTGTTAAGCCGGGAGGCTGAGGTTCGCGTAATGACCAGTTCACCGGACAAGCTCCCCAAACTGTCGTCCGACGTTGAAGGGATTGTAGCGAACGTTCACGACAAAGATTCGCTGAAGGATGCTGTGGACAATGTAGATGGAGTGTTTTTCGTAACACCCTTTAGCCAGGATGAGGATCGGGATGGAATCAACGTGGTGGAAGCCGCCAAAGTAGCCGGCGTGAAGCGCATCGTTTATGTATCGGTGCACAGACTGGAAGATATTCCTGAAGCCCCCCACTTCGCCCGGAAGATTCCGGTTGAAAACGCGATCAAGGATTCCGGCATAGCCTACACTCTCCTTCGCCCGAACAATTTTTATCAAAATGACGTCTGGCTCAAAACACCAATCATGGATTACGGAATTTACCCGCAGCCGATTGGAAACAAAGGACTGCACCGGGTCGATGTGCGGGACATTGCGCTTGCAGGAGCAAACGCATTGTTGCAACATGAATTTACGGGTAAGACCTTCTCGCTCGTTGGTCCTGATTTGATGACCGGCGAGAGCACTGCAAAAATTTATGCCAAATATCTGGGAAAGGAAGTTGTATACGCCGGGGACGATCTCGCCAAATGGTCAGCTCAGATGAAGGGAATGTTTCCTGAATGGCTGATAGAAGATTTCGTGCTTATGTACCGCAACTTTCAGAAGAACGGGCTCATCGCAACTCCCGAACATCACGCGGAGACTGAGCGCATTTTGGGCAGGAAGCCGATTTCATTCGACACGTTTGCAAAAGAAATTGTTGCGCGGTGGAAGAATGAAACAACTGCCGGGGTTACTGTAAAAGCATCTTCGTAAAAAGAATTATCCCTACTACTGTGGAAGGCCCGGCATTTGTCGGGCCTTTCGAGTTAACGCGCTAACATTTGTAAATCCATTCTTCTGATGAGTACTTTGTTTTCACTAATTCGTCGATCCGACTGTACGGAATGTGCTCAAGCAGAGTCGTTGCATCCCAGACCGACCGTAACTGCATTTTTATTTTTTTCGTAGAAGCTGAAATGTTTCTGACAAAATCCAAATGACTTCTCTGTTCCCGATACTCAGGCTGTTTCGGCGGAAGCTGTAAGTATTTTTCTATCAAACTCAGATCGAAGTCCAGCAGGAATGTCCCGTGGAACAACAGCGCTTTCATTCTCCGCCGTTGAGCATTGCCGGAGAATTTTTTTCCGCCGATTGTCAGATCGCTGCTGCTTTTCATTTCTATTTTCTCGCCCAGAAGAGTCGCCAGTGACTCCGCGTGACGTTGCATGATATGCTTTGTGGTGTCGGTAATGTTTCGTGTCGGGCCGGACGAATCGATTTTCAAAATCAAAGAGAAGTTCAGACAGCCCGGACCTTGCAGCACCGTACCACCGCCGCTATGACGTCGTAGAATTGGAATCCCATCCGCTTTGCATACATCAACATGAACTTCCTGCCGGAATTTATTTGAAGAACCAAGAACCCCAAAATATTTCTCTGATTCCCAAAAGCGCAGAAGTTCTCCGGTTTTTCCTTCTTCACATAAATCCAAGAGCGCTTCATCGCAGGCGAGGTTTTGTTGGGGAGTGGGAAGAGTGAGGTCGAGGAAGTTCAAGGGGATTGAGTCATTTGGTCATCTCGCAATTCTCTCACCAAATGATAAGTTACTTTATGCAGAAAAACAAAAGGGCGAGTTGCCGGACTCGCCCTCCGTTGGTGCTGAACGACTCACCCGATGATCTCACTTCATCAAGATGAGTTTGTTCATCTTTGAAAACTTTACTTTACCTGATTCATCACTTGCCATAAACCGGGCAAAGTAAACGCCGCTCGCAACACCGGTAGCGTGCCACGTTACAGAATGATAACCTGCGGCTCGATAGCCGTCAACGAGCTCAGCCACTTTTCTTCCCAACACGTCAAAGACAGCTAAAGAAACATCGCCTACTTCAGGCAAGTCAAACTTGATCTCTGTTGTTGGGTTGAAGGGATTGGAATAGTTTTGGTGTAACGCGGAGGAAGCGGGAATAGGCCAGTGATCATTCCCAACGGCGGTGGAACCAGCAACAAATTTCCAAAGTCCCGGGTGCGCCGCAAAAAACCAAGTGCCATTCACATTCGTAAAGGGAAATGGATTTGAGCTTACACCCTGAATGAAATCATACGCCAGCACCGTCCCTGTAGCGGTACCATCGCTTTTCCACAATGCAGTCTCATTCACTCCATCGTTGGCCCAAAAAAAGCATGTGCCATTCACATTGGCTATGTATGTAGGACCAGAACTACCCGCGTAGTCGTGCCGGGCCAGATATCCTTGACCATGACCGTTCCCACATCGGTACCGTCGCTCTTCCATAACTCATTTCCGTGTGTTCCATCGTTTGCCTGAAAAAATAATGTGCCATCCACATTAACAAACTCCTTAAGACCGGAAGCGCCTCCGGGATAGATATCTTTTACCAATACCGTTCCTGCATCCGTGCCATCGCTTTTCCACAATGCTTCTCCGGTAGTTGCAGAGAATGCATCAAAAAATAACGTGCCATTGACGTTCGTGAACCATCCGTTAAACCCTCCAAAGACTAAACCATTTTTTACAAGAAAAGGTGTTTGTGCAAAGCTGCTGAAGACACTTAGCACCAGGGCAAACACCGTTGCCAGATACGCGCGTTAATATTTTTTTCACGGTATTTTTTTGGTTAATGTATGAATGATGCGGGCCACGTCTCTCCGGTCGGTAGAGAAACGTTATGGTAGCGGCAAATACGCTTTAGAATGTTTTCAATTCCATTATAGAACTGTGCGAGAAACGCCGCCGCAGTCCGTTCGCGCACGGTAGCTTGTCTGGTCCCAACATCGCTGTTGAGGGATTGCAGCTCGCGAACAATCGTTTCAATCGATTCCAGTTCAATAGAAATCTCTTCGCGTAGTAACTCAGGACTCACAAAAGTACTTTGCCGTTTGCTTCAATGAGCTTTGTAAACCGGTTCGGTGGGGTTAACGGAACGAGGTCAAGAAGTATTCGAAATTCTTCTTCCAGTTTCGCGGCAAGCTCGTAAAGCTTCCAACCGCCGACACCTTCACAAGCAAGGTCGATATCGCGTGCTTCCGCATTGGGGTCGAGGGCACTCCCAAAAAGGATCAATCGCGTAGCGCCATAGGTTTGAGCCAGTGCTTTAATTTTGTCAATTTTGGATTGGTTGAGTTTCATGCGTTCTTTCGTTTCGGTTAAATATAAACAATCAATTTCATTTTTCAAGTTACATGTGTAACCAAATCATCGCCAGGCTTCAACTCACCTTCCCACCTCGCAACCACCACGGTAGCAAGACAATTGCCCACGACATTGATAGTCGTTCGGCCCATGTCGAGAATCTCATCCACGCCGAGAATGATCGCGACTCCTTCGAGCGGCAGACCGAACGATGCAAGTGTTCCCGCAAGAATCACCAGCGATGCACGCGGCACGCCGGCCACACCTTTGGATGTCAGCATGAGGGTAAGCATCATCAACACTTGTTGTGTCCACGGCATATCAATGTTTGCAGCTTGCGCGACAAAAACCGATGCGAGCGCGAGGTAGAGTGTGCTGCCATCGAGATTGAAACTGTAGCCGGTTGGGAGAACAAAGGAAACGATTCGGCGGGGGACGCCAAATTTTTCCATCACCTCCAATGCTTTTGGCAACGCGGCTTCCGAGCTTGTTGTTGAGAATGCAATGATCGCCGGTTCCCTAACTGCGCGTGCAAACTTCAGGATCGGAATCTTTGCGATGATTGCCACGGGTACAAGAACACATAACACGAAAACAATCAGAGCGCCGTACAATGTGAGAATCAGCAAGCCGAGGTTCCATAGCACGGCGAGTCCCTTATTGCCGACTGTAACTGCAATGGCTGCGCCCACGCCGATAGGCGCGTACTTCATAACGAGACCGGTGAACTTAAACATGACTTCGGCAAGTGAATCGCAGAACGAAAGCATTGGTTTCCGTTTTTCTTCCGGTACGAGTGCAAGGCCGATGCCGAACAGAATTGAAAAGACGACAACCTGCAGCACTTCACCCTCTGCGGCGGCTTGAAAAAAACTCTGCGGAAAAATGTGGGTGATGACTTCGGAGAACGATTGCTGCTTGCCTGCAAAATCCGCCGCGTGTTCATCAGGCTGGAGATGAACACCCACGCCCGGCTGCGTAAGATTCACTGCCACCAGACCGATGACAAGCGCAAGCGTGGTTACGATCTCAAAATAAACCAGCGCCTTAATGCCCATCCGCCCGACTTGTTTAAGATTGCCATGACCCGCAATCTTGACCACAAGCGTGGCGAAAATGAGTGGCGCAATAATGCTTTTGATGAGACGAATAAAAATCGAGCTGAGAGGTTTAAGCGTCACGGCAAAATCCGGCCACATCCATCCGACAAACAAACCGATGGCCATGCCGACGAAAATCAGTTGGGTGAGGGTAAGTTTTCGGAGATTCATGAGAGAATAGATTTATGAAAGATGGCAGGCGAGTTACGGATGAACATCATGGGGGATGCGTTTTAGAATAGCGTCCAACAACTTTCTCGCGGTTGCCTCTGCACTTTCACATTCATCCAGTGTTGGAGAAGTCGGCTCGCCGGGGTAGCGATATCTCCAGGCGAATTCAGTGAGCGGAACGGCTTCATCAATCATATCCAAAAGAGAGGGGTCGATTCTGAGACACTCTTCACCCAGTTCCTCGATGTTGTGGGTCTTTCGAAATGGAGCATTGTGGAACGTTAGGAAGGCTTTGAGACTTTTTTCTGCTGCTTGCTGACAGTGAAACAGTGCATCTTCGAAGAGAGGAGGAGAAGCATCGAGATCGACGGACACTCCCCTCAGGTCATTGGCGGCCTTAATAAGCCACGCCTTTGTATCGGCCACCAAGGCAGTGTCAAGAGGCATAGATCAATTTCCCTTCGCGAACGATGGTTGCCGGAAGAGATGCTGCAAGATGCAATCGTTCGTCAAAATACTTTTTTGTCCACACGAGAATGTCCGCTGCTGTCCCCGTGCCTCGCAGGGCTTGATAACCCAGGCGGCTTCTCCGGCGCTCCGGCTTGGCGTCGTTCGGAACGATAATCATGAGATCGAAGTCGCTGTTTTCGTTTACATCGCCTCGAGCAGTTGATCCGAACAAATACACACGCTCAGGCTCATACGCTGCTACGAGTCTGCGTACCGCCTCGTCTAGCGAGGGTTCTCGTCCGCTATGTCCAGTTTGTTGCATTAAAGGTTTCATCAGCAAATATAGCGATCAGTTCCAACAA
>JBBRUI010000250.1:0-6839 GCA_038247945.1 Bacteroidota bacterium
GAACTCAAATCTTGTTCAGTACGACCAGCTTGCAGATGCGATGCAGAATGCGTTGCAGAAGAAATTGTGGGATACGAAAGCAAAGTATTTGATGAACTGGAACGGCGAGCAGGAGGACACGCACTACTATATGGGTTCACTGCTTGCGCCTGCGTTTGGTCTCTTGCCTGCTGACAAAGCAAAACAATTGGTCGCAACCGCAACGAAGGAACTTGTTGCTCCGGGAATCGGCGTTCGTGTTGCAATGCCCGCTGATTTTCATACAAAAGAATCCATCGCGTTCTTCAAGTTTGCGGGCGATGAAGCCGGACAGCCGTACTATTATGCCAACGGCGGCGTATGGCCTCACAATAACGCGTGGTACGCTCTTGCACTGAAGAATGTCGGAAGAGTGGACGATGCGGCACAGTTCGTAAAAACAACAATGACGCTCGATGGCGTTGCGCGCAGTCCGATGGGAATTCCTGCTATGTATGAGTATCGCTACTCTGACCCATCGTCCAAAGAGTTTGGCAAGATAGATAAGCCGTCGTTTCTCTGGGCCGGCGGATTTTATCTTTACACGTTGTATCAGGTGTTTGGTGTGAAGGAGAATGAGTGGAATGTTTCGTTTGCCGGACCGCTTCCTGCTTCTTCCGAATCGGCAACCTACTCACTTGCCGTCGGGAAGCTGAAGAATGTTTCAGTGACGGGAAAAGGAAAATATCTTCAATCATGTTTGATTGATGGGAAAGCCGTTCCCTCGCTTGTTCTTCCACTTGATTCACAAGGTGCAAGCACGATTGACGTGAAGTTTGGAAAACCCGCAACGCCGTATCTCGAAAGTGTGAATGCGACGCTCCATACAGCGCGATATGGCTCAGAGGCAAAATCACTTTCACTCAGTATCTCGTCCTTTGTGGGACACAAGACAGTCGTGTCGATAATCGGATTGGTGGAGGTGAAGAAAATCTTGATCGATGGTAGGGCACACCCCGATTTCGAAGTTCAGACAACAGCCGACGGAATAAGAAGTGTCAGGATATTTTTACCCGGTTCCGAGAAAAGAAGATCAATTCAAGTGATGTACTAATATTGCAAGATTCGTTTTGCTCTGGATTGCCACGACCTTTAGGTCGTGGACGGATAGTATAAAAAAGACTTTCGGGCTTTAGCCCATTTGCACGAGTGTCGGGGCTAAAGCCCGGTAAGTTTATTCGTTTCTTTTCCACGAGCTGAAGCTCGTGGCAATACTAGCTTTTTCAACGCTCTGCTTGCCAAAAATGAAAGTCGCACAGTTTGAAAAGCCCCACGTCCTGAATGTCATCACGAAGTCGTTGCGCTCTTTGAACGACGGTGAGGCGCTCATTCAAGTGCAAGCGTGTGGCGTTTGCGGGACGGATGTGCACATCGTGGAGGGAACATCCCGCTCAACGCCGCCTGTGGTTCTCGGTCACGAGTATGCCGGCATCGTTACAGATGTTGCAAAAGGAACAACGAGCATCGTTGTCGGACAGCATGTTGGCATTGACCCGAATATTTCATGCGGAGCGTGTTTCTATTGTCGACGCGGACTCGTTCATCTCTGTGAAAACCTTAGCGCTCTCGGCGTAGACATTGATGGCGGCATGGCGGAGTTTTGCATTGTTCCTGCCAAACAACTGTACTCGCTCCCGTCGGACATGACCCCGGAAGTAAGCGCGTTCATTGAGCCGGTCTCGTGCGCGATTCATGGCATTGATCTGGCGGGAATCAAAACCGGCGACACAGTTGTCATCATCGGCGGTGGAACGATTGGATTGATTATGCTGCAACTTGTGCGCAACGCAGGTGCGGGCCGCGTTATCGTTGTTGAACCGCTTGACCACAAACGCAAGCTTGCAACCGAGCTTGGCGCTGATGTCGTTCTGAACCCTTCTGAAGTCAATGTCCAAGACGCAATTCTGGATTTGACAAGTGTCGGTGCGGATGTCGTAATTGAGTGCGTTGGAAAGCCGCAGACTGCACAAGCCGCCCTCGACTTTGCGCGTCGCGGCGGCACGGTGGAATTCTTCGGCGTCTGTCCGATTGGTGAGAAGATTTCCATCGAACCGAACAAAGTCTATTTCAAAGAGTTGACCATCGTAGGTTCGTATGTCAATCCGCACACGTTCGACCGCTCGATTGCGATGCTGCAATCCGGAAGAGTGAGAATCGATAAATTTCAATTAGATAAATTTCCGCTTGATGGTGTGCACGAAGCGTTGCGCTACCAGCGTGAAGGGAAAACAATCAAAAGCATCATTCAGCCAAACGCATGAACAGGAAGCCATGAAGCGGCGTGAGTTCTTGAACACAGCACTTGTAAGCAGTGCAATTCTCGGACTGAACCTGACACCGGATGAGAAACGAAACATGATCGCGTCCACAAGTTCCACAATCGCAAGGCGCCGTTACAAGAATGACGATATGCTTTCGATCATCGGCTTTGGCGGCATTGTCTGTCTCAACCAGTCTTCAAAGGAGTGTGCAAATATCGTTGCAGAAGCATTCGACCGCGGCGTGAATTATTTTGACGTCGCTCCCTCGTATGGTGACGGTGAAGCCGAGCAGAAACTCGGACCTGCGCTGAAACAGTATCGGTCGCGCGTGTTCCTTGCATGCAAGTCGATGCATCGCGACGCAAAACGTTCGCAACAAGAATTGGAACAATCATTGCGACGGCTGCGGACGGACCATTTCGACCTCTATCAACTTCATGCCGTGACGACACTTGAAGAAGTTGAGAAGATATTTTCAAAGGGTGGTGCCATTGAGACGTTTCTCAAAGCCCGCGACGCTGGACGAACTCGCTACCTCGGCTTCTCGGCGCATTCAGAACAGGCGGCTTTCGCGATGATGGACCGCTTCGACTTTGATTCGATTCTTTTTCCGTTCAATGTTGTCTGTTATGCGCAAGGAAATTTTGGACCAAAAGTTCTTGAGCGTGCAAAGGCAAAAGGCGTTGCGCGTCTTGCACTCAAGGGGCTTGCATATTCACCGTGGTCTCACAATGCGGAACGCACGCATCCGAAATGCTGGTATCAACCAATCACTGACCACGAGCTTGCAAAAGAGGCGTTACGCTTCACGTTGTCGGAAGATATCTCAGCAGCCCTTCCTCCGGGTGATGAAAGGTTATTTCGTTTGGCGTTGGAGATTGGTGCGAACTTTACACCAATGAATCAACATGAACGTGAAAAGCTGTTTGCAAGAACTGAAGGCGTTCAACCGCTATTTCCACTCAAGGACAATTAGTATGATAGTCGAAAAACGTAATTGGCTCGAAATGTTACCCGGAATGAAATCCATATTCGTTCCGTTGTTGCTTCTGATGAGTGGATTGCCGGTACGCGGTGTTGGGCAGGAGTCCCTCGTCAACCTCCAACATCTTCAGCATCTGACAGAACGAATCTCATTCGCAGGAGATTCGGTTGACATCGTCCATGTCTATGCAAACTATCCGAATTACGAATGGGTGGATGCAAAAGAATCGGGGCCTGAAGGCATCGCCTGTGTTGATGATGCCGGCAGGGCCGCGGTTGTGTATCTTCGCCACTACGAACTAACGAAGAACAAGCAGAGTCTTGAACGGGCGAAGGCTCTCCTCAAGTTTGTCCTGAAGATGCAAGCCGCGGACGGGGAGTTCTACAATTTTATTTACGCCGACCATTCGATCAACAAGAATGGAACGACCAGCTACAAATCATTCGGCTGGTGGGCAGCCCGCGGCGTGTGGTGCACGGCGCTTGGTTACCGGATCTTTCGCCTGGTCGACCCGCGATTCGCGCTACAGCTTAAACGTGCAGTGGAAAAAGCAATCCCCCACGCTGAGAAACTCCTGTACAAATACGGTGAAGCCCGGACTTTGCACGGCTTCAAAGTTCCGAAATGGCTTTTGTTTGAGTCCGCATCCGATGCATCGACGGAATTGCTGTTCGGCCTGAACGAATATTATTCTGCCACGCGCCAAGCCAGAGTAAAGACGCTGATCACCAAATTAGCGGAGGGCATGATGCTCATGCAGGATGGTGATGCCACAAAGTTTCCGTATGGACTGCATCGCTCATGGGAAACGATCTGGCATATGTGGGGAAACGGTCAGACACAAGCCCTTGCCCAGGCGGGAAAGCTTCTCACCAATAAGAAGATGATTGCCTCGGCTGAGCGTGAAGCCCAGGGATGGTACAGCCGTTTGTTGATTCTCGGATTCAAAAAAGAAATTGACTGTGCAGATACAAGCAAGGCGATGACGTACGAACAGATAGCGTACGGAGTACGGCCGGTGGCGGTTGGTTTGGTGCGGCTCTATGAAGCAACGGGCAAGAAAGAATATCTGAAGATGGCAGGGCTCGCCTGCTCGTGGTTTTTCGGAAACAATTCACTCCAACAGCAAATGTATGACAGCTCCACCGGAGTATGTTTCGACGGAATCACTGATTCGACGAAGGTGAACAAGAACTCCGGCGCTGAATCAACCATCGAGGCTTTGCATTCCGTCCTTGAGGTTGGGCGATTTCCCGAAGCGAAAAAATATCTGAACTACCGCAGAGTGCGGAGTGGAACAAAATCGAATTATCTGTACGGAGTATTTGAGAATTCATCCGGCAATCAGGTGACACTTGCGTTAGATATAAAGAAGTCGAAACTGATGGTGTTCGAAGAAGAGAAGAGTAAAGAATTTCTGAAAAGACTATTGTAAATTGTAATTCTGAACCCTTCGACTACGCTCAGGGTAAACTCCGCGAAGTGAAGTGTCCAAAGGTCGATGACTCGACTCGCCGAGACTCCTTTGGTGAAGAATCCAGACTCGCGACTTATTGCAAAGGTTTCTGGATTCTTCGTCCCGCCAATCCTTCGACTTCGCTCAGGACGGCGAGACTCAGAATGACACAGAGGAAACTCCGTCGAACCGTGCCCTGAGCCAACGTTGCCATGAGGCGCCTTCGACTCCGCTCAGGCTGACGATGTTGCTGGGTTATTGCACGAAATATCCGCGCCTGCTTTTCGGTGTGGTCTTGAAACTCAGAATGAGATATCAATCGAGATTACTACGATGAGAAAACTGGTTCGAACTTGGAGTTTCATTGCCATGTGGATGGCAACGTCGCTTACTGCCCCCGCTCAACAAATCACCATCAACCGAATCGAGCAGATGCCGAACACACCGTCGCCGTATTTCATGCGCGACTGGAAACAGGTGGCACGCGGGTATGATTCGTTGGTATTCGACTTCGCACGGACGGGCACATATCTGCCGGTTGGCCGCGTTGTCACCAATACGGTAAACTATCCGGCCCATGCTAGCTTTGGACTGCATTCGTATGTCGGCACGAATTCTCCCAACGGTCGTGAAGCGATTAACTGTCTGCCGGCTGTGGTCGGAGCGACCCTTGCCGGCATCGACAAGAGCAATCAGAGCGGACGCAACTACGCGTTGATGGCGGAGGAGTGGTTCAATCGCCGTCCTTCACAAAACGTGTATAAGAATGCCCCGGTTGATGATTCGGGAGATGATTTCTGGTATGAAACCATGCCGAACATTTTCTTTTATCAACTCAACGATCTCTATCCCAACACCGGCGATTACAATTATCAATTCACGACGGTTGCCGATCGGTGGCTCGAGGCGCTGCGCGTGATGGGCGGAAGTACAATTCCCTGGCGCAATCCGAATGTGAACCACCGCGGTTGGTTTCTGCAAACGATGACTCCATACGATCAGGGAGTGCGCGAGCCGGAGGCGGCAGGCGCTCTTGCGTGGCTTCTTTACAACGCGTATGTGAAAACCGACAGCGCCAAATATCGTATCGGCGCGGAATGGGCGATGGAATTCCTGGACACTTACGGATCGAATCCTTCATACGAATTGCAACTTGTGTACGGAACATATCTCGCTGCGCGCATGAACGCAGAACTCGGAACAACGTACAACGTCGAACGAATGGTGAACTGGTGTTTCGATGTCGGACCCCTGCGTTCGTGGGGAGCGATTGTCGGGAATTGGGGCGGGCGCGATGTCAGCGGACTGATAGGCGAAGTGAACGGCTCGAACGATTACGCGTTTGCGATGAATACGTTTGAGCAAGCAGGGGCGCTTGTTCCGATGACCCGCTACGACGACCGTTTTGCGCGGGCAATTGGCAAGTGGATGCTGAATGCTGCGAATGCATCCCGCCTGTTCTATTCGAATTATCTTCCGGACAGTCTTCAAGACAGTCGATCATGGGCAGCCCAGTACGATCCGAACTCCACAATCGGGTATGAAGCCCTTCGTCAAACACGCAACGACCGAAGTCCGTTTGCAACGGGTGATGCCATCGCCGGCGGCTGGGCGCAGACAAATCTCGGACTCTATGGCTCATCGCATGTCGGCATCTTGGGCGGGATCATCGACACCACGAACGTGCCGATGATTTTGCAACTCGATGTTCTTAAAACAGATTACTATCACGCGCCTGCGTATCCGACATTCCTCTACTTCAATTCATACGCCGTCCCAAAGACCGTCGCCCTTAACGTCGGCAGCGGACAACATGATGTGTATGATTGTGTTTCAAATTTTTTCTTGAGAACGGGAGTCAGTGGCGCGACAACGTTCAACATTCCGGCAAACGCCGCTGCTCTCGTCGTCATTACTCCTGCAGGAGGAACGATTTCGTATTCACTCGACAAAATGCTGGTGAACGGAATCGTGGTGGACTATCGTTCCGGGCAACCCGTCTCCAATTATCCACCAAGAATCAAAAGTCTGTCGCCTGAAGCTTCCACAATCCTGCTCAACGGAAGCACGCAGCTATTTTGCACTGCCGTTGACCGCAACAACGATGCGTTGACCTACA
>JBBRUI010000251.1:0-6799 GCA_038247945.1 Bacteroidota bacterium
ACTGAAGCTCCCGGGCGCTACGTTTTGAAAGCGGCTGTTCCTGTGGGAAATTACGCGCTAAAATTAACGTGGGGAGATGGTCACGAAATGGGAATGTACACGTGGGAGCAGCTCCGATCTCTCTGTGAATGCACTGCTTGCGTAGCGGAAAGAGTTTGAAAGGACTTCCCGTTGGATAAATCAACCCGAAACAAAATCCTGAGCAAGATTCCCTATGGCCTGTATATTGTCGGTGCAATGGCCAAGGATGGTCTCGCAACTATCATTGCCAACTGGGTTGGTCAGGTCTCGTTTGATCCTCCGCTCATTTCGATATCCATCGAACATGATTCTGATATGAAAAATTATATAGAAGCATCCAAGCACTTCTCTGTTAATATGTTACCCACGGGATCAACGCAAAATGCAAAGCTATTCCTGAAAAAATCAATGCCGGTAGCAACCAGCGTTAACGGGAGAGAATTTACACTTGGTAAACGTGGCTCGCCCTTTTTGAAAGACGCAATAGCTTCAATGGAATGCAAGGTGCTAAACTCCGTCAGGACGGGGGACCATGTGCTGTTTGTGGGGGAGGTGATCGATGGGGTTTGGCACTCTGATGAGCAAATCCTCACCCTCAAAGAAACCGGCTGGAAATACAACCGCTAACAACTATCACGGTATATAATATGGCAGCTAAAGACGCGTTTGAAAGTTTCATCAACGCACTCAACGTAGAAACTAAGGAAAAGCTTCGTGACTTCATCCGTGAGCAGCGTGCGGAAATGTTTGCGGCCCGCAGCGAAGATGAGCGCTCCAGAATTACGCATGAGTTTGTCAAAGAGGTACACGATCGTCTGAGAAAAAGCAAGCTGGCGGTTTGAAGTCGGGACCGCTGCTTAACGCTTTTGCATTGTTGCAGAAAGCAAGAGGGATTTCCCATCGCGTATTGCTTCGATTGCGATAACGTCTCCGGCTTTTAGCTCACCAAGGATCCCCATGTAATCGTAGATGTTCATGACTTTTTTTCCGGCAAGATTGGTAATCACATCTCCCGCTTTCAAGCCGGCTTTCTCCGCCGGGCCGCCTGCACGGGTTCCCTCAATCCGCAATCCCACAACCGTCGAACTGTAATCCGGAACAACGCCAAGCGTTACCGTAAATCCTCGTCCATCCCCGCCCCCCATAGTTGCGGGAGCAGTTGACTTGGTAAACTGGATGGGTGTTTCTGTATTTTGCACTGCGTTCGCAATCCTGTAAACGTAACGGACGATCCGCTCCTCGCCGGCGTAGTTGATCGTTTCCCAATCATCCGAAGGCTTATGATAATCGCTGTGTGTGCCTGTGAAAAAGAAAAGGACCGGAATGTTCTTCGAATAGAATGACGCATGATCGCTCGGGCCAAATCCATCATCAATGGTTTTGATTGAAAGCGTGTCCGTCCCGCTATTCTGCGTTCGCACGAGTTCGTTCCAACGGGGAGAGGTTCCTGTCCCTTGAACTGTGAGCACGTTATCCTTCAATCGCCCGACCATGTCCATGTTTAACATTGCCACAGTAGTGTTGAGAGGGAAGAAGGGATTGTTAGCATAATACTGGGATCCGAGCGTTCCGAGTTCCTCTCCCGAGAACCCGATGAAGAGGATGGTTCGTTTCAGGGATTCTTTTTCCGCTGAAAACTTTTGGGCGAGTTCAAGCAAAGCCGCGGTTCCCGAAGCATTGTCATCGGCGCCGTTGTGAATTTCGTGAGCATCGGGTTTGAGTGAGCCGGACCCTTCCCCGCCGTAGCCCAGGTGATCGAAGTGGGCGCCGAGCACTACAACTTCGTTCTTCAGACGTGAATCGTTCCCGGGAAGAGAGGCCACAACATTCGTGGTTTTCGCTATTACCTTCCCAACCTCGGTCTGCAGTTCAACCTTGATCCCCGGCAAGTCGAATGTAACCGGAACCTTGTTGGCTTTGATGCTTTCCTGTATTGACTTCAAATCCTTTTTTACAACCGCAAGCCACGTTTCGAAGATTGATCGTCTCAGGGAAACAGTTGGAATTCCCGAACTGGAAAACGATTGATCGTAGCTCAGTTTTATCAGATCATCGTCAAGCGGATCGACGACGATCACTCCGACAGCTCCTTTGTCGCGTGCAATTCGTACTTTGTTCCTAAGGGCAGTGAAGCGAAAATACTCACTGTGCATATCGTTCCCGTCGGGACCGTAACGAAGTACTACAACGATCTTCCCCTTCACATCCTGGTTTTCGTAATCATCATACTTCTTTTCCGGCGCGGAGATTCCATAGCCGGCGAAAAACAATGGTGCCGAAAGTTTTGCATCCGACGAGAAACCGAGAGGCCGAAAGTCTGAATCAAGTTTCAGTGTGGATTTCAATCCGTTTGCTTCGACCGCCATAGTGTTATTCGTGCCCGCCTTTACGGCCGAAACAAAATCAAACGGCTGATAATACGTGCCGTTCGAGCCAGCCGGCAGAAGACCGTACTTACGAAATTGGTCTGCAAGATATTCGGCAGCTTTGGTGTTTCCTGCCGTCCCGGATCCGCGGCCTTCAAGCTCGTCGGAAGATAAATATTTGACATGAGCCTTTATTTCGTCGGCAGTAATTTCAGGGGATGAGGTTTGGGCGAATAGCCAGCTCGTCCAGCAAAGCGACAAAACCAAGAGTGTTTTTATCATGTCAATCATTCCAATCTGCAATAAATAAATTTGTTTCCCCTTGAACTTTTCCATTGCGGTTCGAAGCAAACACAAGTTTGCGTCCGTCTCTGGTGAACATCGGAAAGCTATCGAAGGTGGTGTTGAATGTAATTTGTTCCAGGCCTGTGCCATCATCGTTGATGATATACAAATCAAAATTGCGCCCTTTGGGGTCGTTCATATTCGATGCAAAAATGATTCGTTTGTTGTCAGGCAGAAAAAACGGGGCGAAGTTGGCGGCGCCATTTCCCGTGATCCGGCGTTTGTTCGTTCCATCTGCATCCATTACCATGATTTCCATTTTCGTCGGGCGCACCAGATCTTGTGCAAGAGTTTCTTTGTACTTGCGGACCTCAGCCGTGTCCGTGTAGTGCCATGCTCTATACACAATCCGTTTACCGTCCCAGGAATAGAAAGCACCTCCATCATAACCAAGTTCGTTCGTCAACTGCGTAACGCCCGATCCGTCCAGATTCATTGTGTATAAATCCAGATCTCCGTTGCGAAGAGATGTGAAAACAATTTTGTTTCCTGTTGGAGAAATCGTCGCCTCAGCATCGTATCGGGGAGTTGCCGTCAGCTGCCGAATGTCTGACCCGTCGGCATTCGCAGTGAATATATCATACTCCGGCGAAACCATCCACACGTAGCCCTTGGAATAATCAGGCGGTGTAGGGCATTCAATCCGAAGATGGTGGGTAGATGAAAAAAGTATTGTTCTGCCACCGGGAAAAAAATAACCACACGTCGTCCGTCCCCTGCCCGTGCTCACCAGATGTACATCGCCCGATGAGAGATCCATGACAAATTGCTGATCGCAATGAAACGAATCTCTCGTGGATTGGAATATCAGTTTCGTTTCATCAAAAGAAAAATATCCCTCGGCATTCTGCCCTCCAAACGTGATTTGCCGGATGTTCGAAAGATGCTTTTCGCCGGGAAGCGCAGCTATCGTAGCGGAGAGTTTCTTATCGGGATTTGAAGAACACGAAACGCAGAATACCAACAGAAGCGGAATGAGTTGTTTCATACTTGATTGTTCTTGGGGGACTTTATTTCGTTCAACACTTCTTCAGGGTGATTATCGACGTGAACATTCTCCCACACTTTCCTAATCAATCCGTCTTTACCAACAAGAAATGTCACGCGTTTTGCTTCATGGTTCTCCTCGTCGTACACGCCGAACCAACGTGTCATGACAGCATCGGTATCGCTGAGAAGGGGAAAGGGGAGAGCGTGCTTTTTCCTGAAAGCCTGGTGGCTCTCCAAACTATCCGTGCTGACACCCAGGACAACCGTGTCTTCAGTCTCGTACATTTGCAGCGAGTCACGGAAGGCGCAAGCTTCCTTCGTACAACCGGGTGAGTCATCCTCCGGATAAAAATAAAGCACGACATTCTTTTTTCCGGTGTAGTCTTCCAGAGAGATGTTTCTTCCTTCGGTTGAAGGGAGCGAGATTTTAGGTACCCGGTGGCCGGGTCCGAGAGGAAGAGCCATTTTAACTTATGCTTGTATTGTTTTAGATGGAAGTATGGATTGGATGGAATCGAGGGGCAGAAGCATCTCCTTCTTTGTATGCACGTCTACTGCCTTCATGAATTCTATTTTGTTTTTCGAAAACAAGTCCAGAACGCGGACATCTCGCTGCACACTTTCTCCGTCAACATCCAGCATCAGACGGACGGTTTCTTTCTTCACAGATGATGCTTCGAGAATGTCGTACACAGAGCACGCGATGGGTTTGTATGGAGGCGTTGCCACTATCGGATCCTATTTTCTCCGGAGATCGGAAAGAGCTGACTTGAGTTTGTTGAACGAGTCCATCGTTCCTGCCTTGTACTCCAAATCTAAGTAAGCAATCTTTCCGTCTTTATCGATTACAAAAACAGTCCGCTTGTTGTAGCCTGTTTCAGCGTGGTAGCTTTGATAGGCCTTCGCTACCTCGTGGTTGTGGTCGCTTAGCAATTTGAACTGCAGGCCAAGATGCTTTGCCCATTCACGATGCGAATGGACGTAGTCACCGCTGATTCCGTACACCTCGGTTCCAAGATTGGCGAGTTCTGTAAAACTGTCACGCATCGTGCACATTTCTTTCGTGCAGCCTCCGCTCCAATCCGCCGGGTAAAAAGCGAGGACGATAAAGTTCTTTCCGAGAGATGACGCAAGCGAAAAGCCCTTGTTGACGATCGTATCTTTTGTTGCGTAGGAGAGTGTAAATGCCGGAGCCGGGTCGCCGACTTTCAAATCTTCCCCGAAACTCAATTCTGCAAAACAAAACACAGCCGCCGTTAGAACTAACGCTCGAATCATTCTGTCTCCTTGGAGGGGCTGCATATTAGGATTTGCTTGAGGATGCATTTTCTATTTCAATTTAGCGCATGGCCGCGCTAAATGCAACCGTTGCAATTCGATAACTGCGTCAATATATTGCATCGTAATTTTCTACCACATGCAGATCAATTTGATGAGCAATCAAAAGCGAACCGCAATAATCACGGGAGGCACAGGCGCCTTGGGGAGTGTCGTGACCCGACTCTTTCTTGAGGCCGGAATCAATGTCGCCATGCCCGTACATTCTGCAAAACCTATTTCTCATCAACGTCACGAAAATGAGGGGACGCTGCTTACTGTTGCAACGGACCTCACAGTGGAATCTCAGGTGCAATCGTTTGTTGAACAGGTGCAGAATAAATTCGGGTCGGTAGATTATCTTACCAACCTTGCCGGCGGATATGCCGGAGGAAACACCATTGCGCAGGTTTCGCTCGAAGAATGGGATGCGATGATGTCAGTGAATCTCAGAACAACGTTCTTGATGTGTCGTGAGGTGTTGAAGATTATGGTTCCGGCAAAATGGGGGCGGATTGTAAACATCGCTGCGATGCCTGCGCTTAATTCGGGCGCAAAGAAGGGTCCCTATGCAATTTCAAAACGGGCAGTTGTTTCGCTCACCGAAACCATTGCAGACGAGGTGAAGGGGAGTGGCATAACGGCAAATGCAATCGCACCGAGCATCATTCTCTCGGACGCGAACAAGGCATCTATGCCCTCAGCCGATTTTCAAAAATGGGTGACGCCCGAGGAAATTGCCGACCTGATTTTGTTTCTCTGTTCGGACAAAGCTCGTTCAATGAATGGGAACACGATCAAGATTTTTGGAGGAGTGTGAGATGAACGCTTCAGAAGGCGTATGTTGACGATTCGTCCCGCAACTGTTGAGAATATCCCTGTTATCCGGGAACTCACCAGAATTATCTGGCCTGCCACATACTCTTCGATTATCAGCAATGAACAAATCCATTATATGTTGGAGTTGATTTATAGTGACGCCGCGTTGGCAAATCAGATGAATCAACTACAGCATCGATTTCTAATTTGTTATGACAACGAGATGCCGGTCGGGTTTGCTTCATACGGGCAGACAGGACCGGGCATATTCCAACTGCACAAATTGTATGTCCTCCCTAATCAACAGAGGAAAGGGATAGGCAAATTAATCGTGGATCATATCGTGAAGGAGATCGTTGCAAACAATGCCATTGCCCTTAACTTGAATGTCAACCGCCACAATCCGGCGAAAACTTTCTACGAAAGACTAGGCTTCGTCATTATCCTCGAAGAGGATATAGACATTGGCAGCGGATATTGGATGAATGATTATGTGATGCGAAAGAAGTTGCACCCGGAATTGTAAAGGTCGCAGTCTTTAATTTTCAATCTGACAAGAACGATAGCTTCGGCTATTGCGAAGCTATTTTTGTTTCGACTCGCTCACCGCCTTGCACCTGACTGCCGGAACCCTTCAACTGAATGAGGTTGCTTCTCTAATAGCAATCAATTATTTTTCATTTAAAGCTTGTGGTTGAGAGAGGTGTGTGGGAATCATTATAGAATAATCAGATATCGGAGGCAGGAACGCACGGGTGAACCTGCCTTTTTTAATTCTACGAAACCCGGTTGAAAAGCCTCGATAAAAGAAAACCCTGCCTACCGGCAGGCAGGCACCAAGACTCCAAGGCACCAAGCTTTTTGAAATATGTACCACGAGGCGCTTTTTCCCAAATGAAGACTTGGCGTCTTGGTGCCTTGGCGGTAAGTTTTCTAACGAT
>JBBRUI010000252.1:0-6774 GCA_038247945.1 Bacteroidota bacterium
CATCGGGCTGAAAGAAACACAGATGGCGATCGTGTCCAACGCAGCGCGGTACCACCGCAAATCACTGCCCAAGCCGCAGCACGAAGCATACAATGTACTTGCGCCGAAGGATCGCGTCGTCGTTTCCAAACTTGCGGCAATCATCCGGCTTGCAGATGCGATGGATAATGAACATGCAACGAAGGTGGCAAGCTTTTCCGTTGAGTATAAGAAGCCAAAGTTGGTGATGAAGCTGAGCGGAGAAGGAGATCTGCTTCTGGAAAAATGGGCGCTGATGAAGAAGTCAGGAATGTTTGAAGAGGTGTTCAGCGTAAAGTTTTCTCTGGATGAATAGAGTTTTTCTTTGTTATTCGAAACCCTCACTCTCCCGGCGGGAGAGGGACTTCCCGCGCATGTTCGTTCCCTTCTCCTTTTGGGAGAAGGGCTAGGGATGAGGGGCTACCGTATGATTAGTGTAAAGCACATCCACGAATACGCCGATGTCATCAATCTCAACCATCCTCATCTCATCGCTTGCGCAACGATGGCAGAAATTTCTTTCCGAGCTGCGTCGCTGCAAAAGATCGCCCTCGGAAGAGTCGGTGCACGATTTACGCGTAGCAACCCGCCGTCTTGTCTCGACGCTTGCGATTCTCGAAGTCATCTTGCCGGATGACAGAATCCGCAGAACGCGGCGGCGGTTGAAGCGGTTGTTCGATGCACTGAGTCCGTTACGCGATGTGCAGGTTCAACTCCTGACAGTACAAGCGAAGAGCCGGCAGTACCCGGAACTCGAAACTCTGATAACGATTCTGAAAGTCCGTGAGAGATTGTTGATGAAGTCGATCGGCAACCGTATCCGGAAGGTTCGCACGATGCAATGGGGCCGCGCGATAGCATCGCTAAAGACAGAACTACGCACGCAGTTTTCGAATCCAGGGTCGCATGCTGGCGGAAGGACGGCGGTGCAGGGAGCCGCTGCTGCTGCCTTCGCCTGTGCAGTGTTCCGGCGTGAGCAAATTGTTTCCAACGATCCTCAGACGATTCATCGGTTCCGGGTGGCGTTCAAGAAATTCCGTTACACGATGGAGGCATTGCAGCCGTTGTTTCCATCTATCAGAAAGAAAGATTTGAAGGCGATGGATGCCTATCAAACGCGCTTGGGGAATATTCAGGATGCCGAAGTGCTCGGCGGGCGTGTTGCGCGCTTTACGCTTTCCCGCCCGCCGGCTGTGCGGCGCCCGCTTGCAGGTTATCGCCGCGAACAGGAACAGGAAAAGCGAAAACTCATTGCTGCTTTTCTCAAGTCGGCAGATGATATCTACGGTTTTTGGAAGAAATAATTACAGAGGTTTCTAATGGACATTTACATTCTTCGTCACGCCATTGCTGAGGAAAGAGATCAGCACAAGTATCCCGACGATTCAAAACGTCCACTGACGGCGAAAGGAAAGAAACGCATGCGGCGTGCAGCTGAAGGCATGGCAGCGGCCGGATTCTCGTTCGATATCATCTATACGAGTCCGTTTACGCGGGCGAGACAAACGGCCGATATTGTCGCGAATGTTTTTCGTGCTCAGAACAAATTGCATGAAACAAAGACTCTTGCAACAGACGGCGATCCCGAAGAACTCATCAAGCTCGTGAATGGGATGAAAGGAAAAGCCGACAGTATCCTTCTTGTCGGGCATGAACCATACTTAAGCGATTTGATTTCCGTTCTGGTCACCGGCGATTCGAGCTTCACCTTCTCCATGAAGAAGGGCGGGCTGTGCAAGCTCGTTGCGCACACGTTACGCTACGGGAAATGTGCATCGATGGAATTTCTGCTTCCTCCTTCAATCTCCATTCATCTGAAATGAAAATCCCGCTGGTTTTGTTGCTGGTGTTTGCAATCGTTGGAGGTTTCGCACAAAAAAAGAAAGAACCTGCCACCGTCCCGCAATCATTTCTCTCCCGTTACGATCTCTCCGACAAGCACGCGACACAATTTATTCTCCCAAAGCGTTTGAGCGAAGCGTCCGGCCTTGTAATGACTTCAGATGGCAGATTATTTTCAGAAGAAGATGAACGGGGAGTTGTGTACCAGCTTGATTATGCGACCGGAAAAATCATCAAGCAATTCTCGTTAGGGAAGTTTGGAGTAAAGGGGGATTTCGAAGATATAGCCGTGAAAGGGAAGACGTTCTACCTTATGGAGAGCGACGGCACGATCTACGAGTTTCCCGAAGGCGCAGATGGCGGAAGTGTGTCATTCAGAACATACGACACGTTCCTTTCAGCAAAGAACGACGTCGAAGGATTGTGTTATGACAGCGAAACGGACTGTCTGCTTCTTCTTTGTAAAGGGTATCCGGGAAAGGGATACAGCGAGTACAAAGCGGTGTATTCTTTCTCCTTGAAGACAAAGAGGCTTGCAGAGAAACCGCGGTTCCTCATTCCGCTGAAAGAAGTGATCAAGAATTCTCCGAACGGAATTTTCCAACCATCAGGCATTACGCGGAACCCCAAGACAGGAACATTCTTCATTCTGGCAGCGCACGGATTTTCAATTATCGAACTTTCGAAGGATGGAAAGATACTTGCGCAGCAGGCAATCGACAAAAAAGTTAATCCTCACGCTGAAGGCATTGCATTCGCGCCGGACGGCTCATTGATTTTGTGCAACGACGGACAGGGAGGGCGGGGATCGATCAGCATCTACTCACCTGCTCGTCTATAATCTTCTGAGAACCTGCCCGCTTTTTGGAGATGAAACAGGGGCCAACAGGAAATCCTCCCGCAACTTTTTCTTGACATTTGTTTTTTTTTTTTGATTAGATTGTATCCAACATACAGGAGGACTTATGGCAACCACGCGACTCCTGTTCTTTCCCTTCCTTGATTGTAATCCCAAGCATCGACCTTACGGAGTAGAATATCCTGCGCGGAATATTTCCGTGCGGGGCGTGCATTATTTTGGAGTGAGCAGATGAAAAGACACCTGTTGTTCCTTCTGTGTACTGTTGCCGGCTTCGCATGCAAGGAAACTCCACCCGGCCCAACGCTTGTTCCCACAATACAACTGGCCTTCGAAGACGCCTCCTGCACCGAAGCATGGCTGAAAGTAACAACGACTGAAATACCTACAACGGTGAGACTTCTGCGCGACGGGGAACGAGTATCCGAGGTCAGACTTCTTACTTCTGATTCTCTGATTCTGAATGAAGGGCTTCTACCCAGGCATAACTATGCATATCAACTTCAAAAGCTCGCTAACGACTCAACCATTATTGAGGCAAGCCCAAGTGTGCAAGTAACGACGATGGACACGACTTCGCACGCATGCTCATTCTCGATGGATACACTAGGGGTAAACCTTTCAATCCTTCACGATATTGCATTCATCAACGACACTCTCGCTTATGCTGTAGGGGAAATAAGCGTTCTCGACTCAATCGGACAATTGGTAAATCCACCATACAATATTGCAAGGTGGAATGGACGTAAGTGGGAGTTTATGCGACGGCTCTGGGATTGTCGTTTATATTATCCGAACTGCGGACCTAGTGAGTTTTTCCTTTTTAACCCCATAAGATCAATCGCCGCCTTTAGCCCAAACGATATTTGGATTGCCGCGGGAACCGCTCAGCATTTTGATGGTACACGTTGGACAGAATATCCCGGAGTCCAAGGAGTGGGAACAGCATACAAGATATGGGGTGACAATCCAAATAACCTTTTCTTTGTCGGATACGGGGGTTTTATCGCCAGATATACTGGAACAACATGGCAACGTGTTGAAAGTGGTGTAACAATAACTCTGAATGATGTGTGGGGGGGTAGCAACCGGTGGCTTGAAAACAATATTGTTTTAATTGCCGCATCGGAAAAGTACACCTTTTCTGAAAAGAGAATTCTTCGGATAAAAGCTCCCGCAGTGCTCGATACATTGTCGTGGCCGATGCAAGACAGACCAATTCAATCTCTCTGGTTTGACACCCGCTCCAATCTTTATGCTTGCGGTTCAGGTGTGTTTGTATTGAAAAACGCAACGTGGAAACGATTCACATCATTACCCTCAATCTATACAAACTGCATTCGCGGGAATGCGGAAAACGACATCTGGGTTGTTGGAGATTTTGGCACTGTCTCGCATTTCAACGGTATGTCCTGGTATACGTATCCTTCAATGACATTCAGTGGTATTTTGCATTCAGTTGCGGTAAAAGGAAAACGCCTTATAGCGGTTGGCGAAATATCGAGCGGACAAGGAACAAGGGCAGTAGTAGTTAGAGGTCAGAGAAATTAACAAAAAAAACCGCTCCGCTGGTACAAGCAGCGGGGCGGCTAACTCACAAACAAATGGCCGGTGTAATTCTGCAAGGCATTCCAATGTCTTGCAAATGGCACTCTTGTTTGCATTTAGAAGATACGCAAGCCATTTCTTCTAAACAAATCATAGGAGGTACGACATGAAAAATATTTTGGTGCGTTCATTAGCGGTATTTTTGTTGACCGCTTACACCGCGATTTCACAAACGGTAACCGGTCCTGTAATTGCTGACCACAGGGAACACATTTGGCAGGTTGGCTCAAGCTATTATAGCAGCGGCTTAGTTGGCTCTACTGCACTTCTCACTCTAGGCCGTTATAGTTCATACCCTTATAGAACTTTTTTTCAGTGGGATATACCCGATAATGTCATTCCCGATGATGCTGATATTCTTGAAGCTCGTTTAGAATTTACTGCATCACCTCAAAGCGGATCTCCGCAGCTAACTGCAAATATTTCTAAGGTCGATTATGACATCACAGGTGCCACTGGGTTAGGAACTATTTTTGCTGGCTCTGGAACGATAGCAACTGGGTCATTATCAAACGGTTCTTTCGATCAAACTTTTTCTAACGATAATTTCACGGCAGCGATAAAAACAGGACTGACGAATAACAGATTTACAATAGGTATTTTATCCCCCACAGAACTTACCCAAAGCTATTACTGGAGTGTGTATACCGGTAATATGAAACTAACAGTGACGTGGGGAAAGAAGGTTATAGCTGATCAAACTTGGTCAACCGGAGGGTCACGAGGTTCAATCGATCATTGGGAAGGTTCGAGTTTTGCAAACTATTCCAATTTACCTCATGAATTCCGGTTTGATCTAAATACCTATCAAACATTTAGGGCGGACACGGCGATAGGTACGAATCCCGCAAATAGTAATTCCGAAAAATATCGAGATTGGAATTCTTTATCTGATGTAACAAATCATAACGAATTTCAAGCCACTAGCAGTTTGTCAAGTCTAATATCTCATTTTATTCCGACAAACAATTCTACCATTCAGGCACAATTGATTGACGATGCCAGCACTGGAGGAAGTGTTGATTTCAAAGATCCTTGGTTGATTGATACTGCCGATTCGAAGGGACCAAAAAGTCGAAGTGCAAACGCCAGATGGCGAGACCAATCCTCCCCATTCAGTAACTCAACATCGAATACTTGGTATAAAGGTGTCTTCCTGAACCAATCGTATGGCGGTTCAACCCCATACTACTCCGTTGGCGCTCCCGATCCCAACACCATCAACGGGTACGCCGGGTACTTTGATAGCTGGACGGGCAGCAACGTAACATTGCAAAATGCGAGCTCTAGTCAGACCGCAGTTGTGTTCACCGCCTCGGGTGCCACGGCTACTGCACGATACAAAGGTCACCTTATCTCGTCACTTTCCAATGCGACCGGCAGTAACAGCCAGCGTGTTGCCGCCGGCTTACCATACGGGCAGAGTGATAATCAGTATGTTCTTGCATATGCCAGCGCCGGAGAACTGTGGTGGGTAAATTCATACAACGATGGAGCAACTTGGGGGACTGACACGCGCTTCACAAGCAGCTCGGGGACGGCAAGTGCGCCTTCAATTGCGCTCTGGACTGATTGCGAAGTAGCGAGTCCGTTAAATGCTCCTTGCAATACATACATGTACGCAGTGTACCGCAAAGAATCAGGCGGCAATTACGAAATCATGTTTACCATTCCACCGTTCCCGAATACCGGCGTTTCATCATCCACCCAGCTCAACTCCACGGCGGTCTCAACGAGCATTGACACGAGGCCTGTTATTACCCGCCTGGATGATTACGGGAGTCCTTTTCTGTATGCATTCTGGAATGGGCCAAGCGGCATCTACCTTAATTATGCACAGTGGTATAGCACATACTGGTCATGGAGTGGCGAACAACTCTTGTTCTCAGGAAGTTACCGGAATCCAAGCGTCTCTGGCTCTAGTGATTTGAATTTCTTTCTGACATACGACGATGGATCGAACATCAAGATCCTCGACTATTATGGCTATCTGGACGGGACAGTGCCTGCGAGCGTAAGCCCGACTTCTTTTTCATCTCAAGTCAGTGCGGATACCCGTAGCGATCCGGGTGAGGCCTTCGTTGTGTGGGAGGCATACGGCGGAGAAGAACAAGGAACTAATCGCGGGACGTCATGGGAAAAGGACGGTGCCATAATCCAACAACACCGAGTCATGTATCAACACTACACCGGTTCAAGCTGGAATAATGCACACGAGTTTCATAGCAGCACGCAAACTGTCCACTATTACCATCCTACGATTAGCAATTTATCATCAGGTAATATCGTCTGGGCTTGGGATAACGGATCAACCACATACAAAGCGCTTTATGACGGTTCATGGAGCGTGACCGAATCTGCGAGCGGGGTAATAATGCCGAACCTTGTTGGAGGAGGCTCCAAGGGGCCGCTGGCCACTACGCGATTCGCAGCAACCGGTACATCGG
>JBBRUI010000253.1:0-6771 GCA_038247945.1 Bacteroidota bacterium
GGTCATCATCGTTATTGATGATGATGATCGCGAGAACGAAGGCGATTTCGTTTGTGCCGCAGAATTTGCGGACGCGAACGTTATCAATTTCATGGCAACGCATGGCAGGGGAATAATTTGCGCCCCGCTATTGCCCGAACGTGCCAAAGCCCTGGGTTTAGATTTGATGGTGGAAACAAATACTTCGCTCCACGAAACCTCATTCACGGTGTCGGTTGATTATGTTCATGGGACAAGCACCGGAGTATCGGCGCCGGATAGAGCAGCGACGGTCAAAGCTCTCATTGATCCAAAAACAAAACCGAGCGACTTCGCCCGGCCCGGTCATATTTTTCCTTTGATAGCAATGGAGGGTGGCGTGCTGCGCCGGGCGGGCCACACAGAGGCTGTTGCTGATCTGTGCAAGCTTTCGGGTCTTTACCCGGGTGGAGTTCTTTGCGAGATATTGAAAGAAGACGGTACGATGGCTCGTGTTCCGGACTTGTTGAAACTTGCCGAGCGTTTTCATCTCAGAATCATAACTGTCCGGGACTTGATTGAATACCGGATGACGAAAGAGAAGCTAGTTCAAAGGCTGGTTCAAACAAATCTGCCGACAAAATACGGGACATTTCAGATTCATCTTTATCAGAGCAATACGGATAGCAAAGAGCATCTGGCATTAACTAAGGGTGAGATCTCTCCCGATGTGCCCGTGCTTGTCCGGGTTCACTCAGAATGTTTGACCGGAGATTTGCTTGGATCTATGCGATGCGATTGCAATGAACAGTTGTTTTCGGCATTAAGGATGGTGGAGAAAGCAGGGTCCGGAGTTATTCTCTACATGCGGCAGGAAGGACGGGGTATAGGCCTGCTCAACAAGTTGAGAGCGTACAAGCTTCAGGATGAAGGATTAGATACGGTTGAAGCGAATGAGAAGCTGGGTTTCCGGGCGGACTTGCGAGACTACGGGATTGGTGCCCAGATATTGAGGGATTTGGGAGTGAGAAAAATTCGGCTTCTGACAAACAATCCTAAGAAGGTTGTCGGGCTAAACGGTTATGGCCTCGATATCGTCGAGCGAGTGTCTCTCGAAATGGACCCCAACGAAATTAATGAAAAGTATTTGATGACAAAGCGGGATAAGATGGGTCACCTGATTCTTGTGGACCCGAAGATGAAGGCGAAGTAAAAGTTAATTTCTCTTTGTGAGGCGGCCCTCAAGCCATCTGCTTTCATTTTTACCTTGCTTTTCTCCGTGGGAATCTTTACTTAGTACCAGCCTTTAAGGTAGTTAGCCACCATTCGTATAAGCGGATGATGGCTATTTATTTTATTCTGAATCAAAAAAAGTGGGAGACGTCATGTCCGACATAGTGTACTTGACTCGTGAGCGATTGGTGGAGTTGGAGAACGAACTTCACGAGTTGAAAACAAACGGACGACGCCACATGGCCTCGGTTATTGCAGAAGCACGGGGCCATGGTGATCTTTCTGAAAATGCTGAGTATGACGCCGCAAAGGAAGAGCAGCAACACCTGGAACTGCGTATCCAAAAGCTGGAAATAACTTTATCGCGAGCCAAACTCATCGAGGCAAAAGATCTGCCCAATGACAAGGTATATATTCTCAGTAGGGTGAAGGTAAAAGATCTAAAGACAAAGGATTCCTTTGAATATCTTCTGGTTTCATCTGAGGAAGCAAATTACGAGAACAATAAGATTTCTGTTACTTCACCAATCGGCAAGGCTTTATTGGGAAAGAAAAAAGGCGACGAATTGAGCATAACCGTCCCAGCAGGAGTTTTGAATTATCAGATCCTGGATATAAACCGGTAGGATTGAGTTTTATTTGGAGTTAGTCTTGACTTTGTACTGAGTGCGATGTATATTTTTTTGGAAAACGCATTGGCAGGCACAAATGAAGAAATTTGCAACAAAACGAACTGTATATTATATTTCGGATGCCAATGCGGGAATAGCTCAGTTGGTAGAGCGCAACCTTGCCAAGGTTGAAGTCGCGGGTTCGAGTCCCGTTTCCCGCTCTGTCCCATATCGTTGGGACAACCAAGGCGGTCAGTAATCGCGCTGATTGTCTGGAACAATACACTTCTTCTTTCTTAAAGTGGCCCCGCCGCCCAAAATCCCACCAGGCGGCGGGGTTTTATTTTTAGGGGGGAGGGAAGTGCAGAGGTAGGGCTTTCCTCCGAAAATATTATGGCGCCGTACCCAAGTGGTAAGGGAGAGGTCTGCAAAACCTTTATGCCGCGGTTCGAATCCGCGCGGCGCCTCAAAGCTGGCTTCCGCCGGGGTGGCGGAATTGGTAGACGCACAGGACTTAAAATCCTGAGGGTCGCAAGGCCCGTGCCGGTTCAAGTCCGGCCCTCGGTACTTCATTCCTGAATGGTTCGGCAGAGCGGCTGGCAGGTGTCACGTGAACTTTGCGGGCGGTTAGCTCAGTTGGTTAGAGCGCTACCTTGACATGGTAGAGGTCACAGGTTCAACTCCTGTATCGCCCACATATCAATCAATCGTCCCGCCATATGGTTGGGACGATTTTTATTTCAAAGCGCCATAGGTTTTCTGCAGATATGACGACTTGGGTTCATTTCTCCATGAATATAAAAGAAGAAGTATAAGACATGCCTCAAATCCAAATAACATTTCCCGACGGGTCGGTTCGCTCCTACGAAAAAAGTGTTACGGCTCAGCATATTGCTGAAAGTATCAGCGCTGGTCTCGCCAAAGTAGTTCTGGCAGCTACAATCAACGGGGAAGTGGTTGATTTGTTCAGGCCTATCGAAGTAGACTCTACGATCAAACTTCACAAGTGGGAAGACGATGAAGCCAAGCGAACCTACTGGCATAGCTCTGCCCATTTGATGGCTGAGGCGATCGAAGCACTATTCCCGGGGACGAAGTTTGGTATAGGTCCCCCGATCGAAAACGGGTTTTATTATGATATTGATATGGGTGACCATTCACTCACCGCGGCTGATCTGAACGAGTTGGAGAAGAAGATGTCGGAGTTGGCGAAGCGTGATGTTCCGTATAAGCGTGAACTCAAATCGTGGGACGATGCGGTAGCATACTTCAGGAAGAAGGAAGATCCATACAAGCTCGAACTCCTGGATGGATTGAAGGGTCAGGAAATTACGTTCTACCATCAGGGAAACTTTACCGACCTGTGCTACGGCCCTCATATTCCTTCAACAGGAAGAATCAAGGCAATCAAGCTGCTGAGCGTAGCCGGAGCGTACTGGCGCGGAAGCGAAAAGAACAAAATGCTTCAACGCATTTACGGTATTACCTTTCCAAATCAAAAAGAGCTTGATGAACATCTGTTCCGGCTTGAAGAGGCGAAGCGCCGCGACCATCGCAAGCTCGGGCAGGAGTTGGAGTTGTTCTTGATTACCCCCAAGGTTGGCGGCGGATTACCGATATGGCTCCCGAAGGGAACAATCATTCGTGAAACTTTGGAGAATTTTCTGAGAGAAGAGCAGCGAAAGCGCGGCTATCTTCCGGTCGTCACGCCACATATTGGTAATCTTAATTTGTATAAGACAAGTGGGCATTATCCATACTACAAGAACAGCCAGTTTGCCCCGATTGTTGTAGAAGATGAGGAATACCTCTTGAAACCGATGAACTGCCCTCATCATCACCAAATTTATATGGCAAAGCCGCGGAGTTACCGTGATCTTCCGCTTCGTCTCGCTGAGTTCGGAACAGTGTATCGTTACGAACAGTCCGGGGAGTTAAATGGCTTGATACGTGTCCGGTCGTTTACCGTCGATGACTCGCATATGTACGTTCGCCAGGACCAACTCCGAGACGAACTCGTTGAGGTGATTGAATTGATCCAGCTCGTTTTTAACACGCTGGGATTTAAAGATTTCAAGACCCGGCTTTCATTCCGAGATCCAAAGAACAAGGATAAGTACGGTGGCGAGGACGCGATGTGGGAGAGGTCGGAACGAGATATTAAAGAAGCGGCTGATTTAAAGAAGTTAAATTACTATATTGGGATAGGTGAAGCAGCGTTCTATGGGCCGAAAATCGATTTCATGGTTCAGGACTCGTTGCGGCGAACCTGGCAACTGGGCACTGTTCAGGTCGATTATGTAATGCCTGAACGGTTCAATTTGGAATACACCGGAAGCGACGGACAAAAACATCGTCCTGTAATTATTCACCGGGCGCCGTTCGGATCGTTGGAACGTTTTATTGGCGTGTTGATTGAGCATTTCGCCGGTGATTTTCCGTTGTGGCTAGCCCCAGTCCAGGCAGTTATTCTGCCAATCACAGACTCGCATGTTGAATACGCGAAGAGTATTCTGAAAGAATACGCGGCAAATGGATTACGAGTCGAACTCGATGATCGGAATGAAAAAATCGGGTACAAGATTCGTGAATCCGAAACCAAGAAAATTCCTTACATGCTTGTTGTGGGAGATAAGGAACAACAGGCAAATGCGGTGGCAATTCGGCAGCATAAGAAGGGCGACCTCGGCCAGATGAAGCGGGAAGATTTTCTTGCGAAGGCGAAGCAAGAAATTGCAGACAAAATCATCAACGCATAAACTCATAATCAGGGAGTAAATCCTATTAGCAAAGAGAAGCGTGCTCGCATCAACGACGAAATTCGTGTCCCTGAAGTTCGGGTAATTGATGATCGCGGTGGTCAGTTGGGTGTTATGACACCACGCGACGCAATAACAATGGCTCGGGAACGCGATGCTGACCTGGTCGAGATCGTCCCGACTGCAACTCCGCCTGTATGCAAGATTATTAACTTTGGCAAGTTTAAGTATGAGCTTGCAAAGAAAGACAAGATCCAAAAGAAACATCAGCATATATCGCTGTTGAAGGAATTGCGCTTTCACCCCAACACCGATACGCACGATTTCGATTTTAAAGCGAGGCACGCAAGAAATTTCCTGGCTGAGGGCCACAAGGTGAAAGCGACCGTCGTGTTTAAAGGGAGAGAGATCACCTACAAAGAAAAAGGTGAAGAATTGCTCGCCCGTTTCACCGAACGCATCAGTGATGTAGCGAAGATCGATCAGCCTGCACACATGGAAGGCCGCAGCATGATTGCAATTTACGCCCCTGAACGAAAAAAGAAACCCGAAAAGACTGAAGACAAACCCGAACAAGCATCGTAAGAGGAATCATCAATGCCAAAAATGAAAACCAAAAGTGCGGCCAAGAAGCGTTTCAAGCTGACCGCAAGCGGAAAGATAAAACGTGCAACTGCATACCGAAGCCACATTCTGACATCAAAATCAAAAAAACGAAAACGCAAGCTTCGCAAAGGTGAACTGGTCGCTCATGTTGATCAGAAGAACGTGAAGAGGATGCTTGCCTTGTAGTTTGGCAGATGTCGTGTCGGGATACATTCAGAATTACTAAACAACGTCTCAGCTTGAACGAGACAATCACTAACAAACAAGGACAAGAGCAACTATGCCACGTTCGCAGAACAAAGTTGCCTCCCATCGCCGTCGCAAGCGGATTCTTAAGCAAGCGAAAGGCTATTGGGGTGCGAGAAGTAAGGTCCTTTCGATCGCCAAGCATCACATCGACAAAGGCATGCAGTACGCCTATCGTGATCGCAAAGCGAAGAAGCGGACCTTCCGCCAGTTGTGGATCACGCGTATCAACGCCGGTGCACGATTGAACGGGACCACTTACTCACGACTAATCGACGGACTCAACAAGAAGAAAGTCGACATCAATCGAAAAGTGTTGGCGGAACTTGCAGTAAGCAGCCCGGAAGCATTTGCCGAGGTTGTAAAGTTCGTCACCGCGTAAGTTCAACCATGTAATCTTCCCGATGTTGTTGGACGAGTCTTCAGACTTGCCCCCTGCGTTGGGAAGATTTTTTATATCGCACCTTCCCTACTATGCAAACCAAAATCGCCCAGCTACGAACCCAAGTCGAAAGCGAAATCGGTGCAATCACCACTGAGCAGCAGGTTGATGAATTCCGTATTAAATTCCTCTCGCGCAATGGCTTGATTGCCTCTCTGTTCAATGAACTCAAGAACGTTTCGACAACCGATAAACCATTAATCGGAAAGTTATTGAACGCGTTACGGCAAGAAACGCAGTCCTTGTTTGATGAAAAAGCGGCGGCGCTCAAGTCAGCACCTAAAATTTCTGGAGAGCAGGATGCGACCCTTCCCGGTCATAGAAAGTTTAGGGGAACGAAACATCCCTTAATGCAAACGCTGGATGAGATCAAGTCAATCTTCGTCTCCATGGGATTCGGTATTGCAGACGGACCCGAGATTGAAGACGACTGGCACAACTTTGGAGCATTAAACTTTCCACCCGATCATCCCGCGAGAGATATGCAGGACACGTTCTTTGTCGATGAGAATATTGTCCTTCGAACGCACACCTCACCGGTCCAGATTCGGGTAATGGAAACCAACCGGCCGCCGATTCGCACCATCATGCCGGGGAGAGTGTATCGCAACGAAGCGGTGAGTGCACGCAGTCTCTGCAACTTCTATCAGATCGAGGGACTGGCTGTAGACAAAGGAATTACGTTCAGTGAGTTGAAGGGGACTCTGCTGTCGTTTGCGCGGCAATTCTACGGTCGGGACATAAAGTATCGTTTTCGTCCAAGCTACTTTCCATTCACGGAGCCGAGCGCTGAGATGGATATTATCTGCTTTATCTGCAAAGGAAAGGGTTGCCGCATGTGCAAGCACTCCGGCTGGCTGGAGATTCTCGGCTGCGGTATGGTTGACCCGAACGTGTTCAAATCCGTTGGCTACGA
>JBBRUI010000254.1:0-6736 GCA_038247945.1 Bacteroidota bacterium
CTGGCAAGCAAGCCAGGGAATGATTACGGGAAGCGGCTCGAATGTCGTTTACACTGCGCCGAATGTTCAGGGGACTGTTCCAATCAGTTGCATAGTGGATGACGGACGCGGAGGACGCGACACTGCGAGAACAACTGTGCAAGTTGTTGCGAGCATCAATCATGCGCCGGTAATCACCCGCATTACTGCCCGCCCAAGAAAAATCGATCTTAACTCCAACAGCCAGGTGGCGTGTGTTGCAAGCGACCCGGACGGCGATTCGCTGACGTATAGTTGGAGTTCGAACACAGGAGTTTTTGCAGGAGCCGGTTCGAACGTTGTGTGGACTTCGCCATCTGTTGCCGGCAATTATATTTTGTATATCACCGTGAATGACGGACGAAGCGGACTGACACGGGACAGCATCCGTGTTGAGGTGCGGGACTTTTCCCAAACGCAAACGGGAAACCTCGTGGCGCATTACCCGTTCGATGGCAATGCAAACGACGCGAGCGGCAATAACAATCACGGAACTGTGCACGGTGCAACACTCGTCCCGGACCGGAATGGTACGTTGAACCGTGCGTATTCGTTCGACGGGAATACGAATTATATCGATGCGCCGAGCAATGCTTCACTGAACTTTCAGCAGGCGACGACGATTAATTTCTGGATGAAGGTTGGCGCATTCTACGAACGCGAGCAGTATCCGATTTCCCACGGCAACTGGGAGAACCGGTTGAAGATATCGATCTCAAACAGGCGCGCCCGGTGGACTGTGAAGACGAATGTTGGAACGAAGGATCTCGATTCCGAAACGGAGTTGGTGACTGACACATGGTACAACGTGACCGCGGTGTACAGCGGTTCGGATTTTGAAGTCTATCTCAACGGTGAGCTTGACGCATTCACTTCCTGGTCGGGCACGATCCTGACTACACCGATTGCGCTGACGATCGGACAGGTGCTTCCGACCAATCAGGGTTTCAACTTTAACGGTGTGCTGGATGAGATACGCGTTTACAACTACGCGTTGTCGGTTGATCAGATCCGCGTTCTTGCGGGTGGAACATCTGCTGTAAGAGAAAACGACAATGCGGCGCCGGCGACATTCTCGCTGGAACAGAATTATCCGAATCCGTTTAATCCGACAACTACAATCAAGTTTTCCCTCACCCCGTCCCTCTCCCTAAGGGAGAGGGTGTCCGAAGGACGGGTGAGGGCGTTGTTGAAATTGTATGATGTCTTAGGGAAAGAAGTCGCGACACTAATGGATGAGGAACTCCAACCGGGGACTTACACCGTCCGGTGGAACGCGGACATCATTGCAAGCGGAATATACTATTACCGGTTGGAGACAGAACGCGGCTCGCTTGTACGAAAGATGTTGGTGTTGAAATAATTTCAATGGCGTTTGTTAGCTAAACCCTCACCACTTCGACTTCGCTCAGTGCAGGCTCTAAGAGGCTGTCCAAAAAGAAACAAACTGTCATTCTGAACGGAGCGAAGCGAAGTGAAGAATCCAGAACAGAGCCTGTTTCTGGATTCTTCGACCCTGAGAAGCGGGTCTCAGAATGACAGCCAAGGACTTTTTAGACAACCTCTTGTTGAAATTCAGGGTGCACTCCCCTTCTCCCTTTTTGGGAGAAGGTTCCGGCCTGCCTGCCGGTAGGCAGGGGGATGAGGGTCAGGGCAATTATCTTATTCTTAAAGTAATCGAATGAAGAAACTCGATCTCAACGGCAAATGGCAATTCAAAGCTGTCGATGCATACCACACGCTGGCGAAAGAAAATCGCAAAGCAACGCGCTGGATGAACGCTGTAGTCCCGGGTACCGTGCATACGGATCTCATGTCGAACAAGGTGATCGCCGATCCGTTTTATCGAATGAATGAGAATGATGTGCAGTGGGTGGACTCCCAGCAGTGGCTGTACAGGCGTGATTTCGTTGTCACTCCATCCTTGTTGAATGAAGATTCTGTTCAATTGGTGACTGAAGGTTTGGATACGTACGCGACAATTCGCATCAACGGAGAAGTTGTTGCCGAACCATCGAACATGTTCATCGAACATCGGTTTGATGTGAAAAACTTTCTTCGCAAAGGGAAGAACTCGGTTGAAATTCTTTTTGACTCGCCGACAATTCGTTCGAAGACGCTTGAGAAAGAACACGGCGCTCTGCGTGTTGCACTGGAACCTCATCGCGTCTATGTCCGCAAAGCCCAGTATTCGTTCAGTTGGGATTGGGGGCCGAAGCTGACGACATCAGGCATCTGGCGGAATATTTCTCTGCAAGCCTTTTCATCCGCACGCCTCAAGAATCCATTTGCGAAGGTTATTTCCATTGAAGACAACAAAGCTATCATCGAATTATCGGTGGATGTTGAACGGTTCAGAGAAGAAGAGTTGCAGCTTCGCGCATATGTTGGCGGTGGAGAATCATCAGTCGAGACAACAATACAATTCACTGGTGAGACAGTAAAGCTTCAGGTGGAGATTGCAGATGCAAAGCTCTGGTGGCCGAACGGTTTCGGCGAACAGCCGATGTACAACGCTGTTCTTTCGCTGCTCAAGAATGATATAGAGATTGATGAGGTTGAAGTCCCGTTCGCAATCCGGACAATCCGGTTGTTGCAGGAAGCCGACGCGGAAGGGAAGTCGTTCATTGTTGAAGTCAACGGCGTGAAGATTTTCTGCAAAGGTGCTGATTGGATTCCGAGCGACAATTTTATTCCGCGCATTCCTGATTCCACCTACTCCACGTTGCTGACGATGGCGAAATCGGCGCATATGAATATGATTCGCGTGTGGGGCGGCGGCATCTACGAGCAGGATGTGTTTTACAATTTGTGCGACGAACTTGGATTGATGGTGTGGCAGGATTTTATGTACGCGTGCGGCGCGTATCCCGAGCAACCCTGGTTCCTCGCGCAAGCGAAAGCGGAAGCGGAGAGTGTTCTGCAGCGGCTCCGGAATCACCCGTCGATCGTTGTCTGGTGTGGCAACAATGAATGTGAGTGGATGTTCTGCACGGAGAACCCGAACAAGACTGCCGACGAAATGAGCGGGACGGAAATATTCAGAGACATTCTTCCGGCGGCCTGCGAAACGTACGACGGCACGCGTCCGTACTGGCGCAGTTCACCATATGGTGAGGGATTTCCCAACAGCGAGACGAACGGCACGCATCATCAATGGTTTGTGTGGAGCGATTGGAAGGACTATAAGCTGTACGAGAGCGACAACGCACGGTTTGTGTCGGAATTTGGTTTTCAGGCGCCCGCAAACCGGAGAACGTTTGAGGAAGTAACGATTGCCGCCGACCGCGACCCGCAGAGCCCGGTCATGGAACATCACAACAAACAAGTCGAAGGCACAGAGCGTCTTGTCCGTTTTCAGGCGGCGCACTATAAGTTAGCAACGAACTTTGATGAGTTCATCTACAAAGGACAGTTGGTACAAGCCGAAGCCCTCAAGTGCGCGGTGGAACATTGGCGCCGCAGAAAGTTCAACACAGCCGGGGCAATGTTCTGGCAGCTCAACGATTGTTGGCCCGTCAGCAGTTGGGCGGTGATTGACAGCGCGCTGCGCCCCAAAGCGGGATATTATTTCGCGAAGAAGTTCTTCGGTCCCGTTCTGTTGAGCTTTAAAAAAGTTGAGAATACGCTGGAAGTATGGGTGACAAACGATTTGCTCAAAGATGTTTCCGGGAAGCTGGCTTTGCAGTTTTTTCAGTTTGAGGGAAAGAAGAAGTGGACCAAGTCAATCAGAATCCAGGCCAAATCAAATTCCTCGTCGAAAGTGTTCGAGATTGACTTGTCGGGATTTACAAAGTACGATTCGGTGAGCCATTATTTTGCAGGACGACTTCTTGCTGCAGACGATTTCAGTTCGGAACAACGATACTTTCTGCACGAACCAAAACATTTGGAGTTGCCGAAAGGAAAAGTGACGTCAAAGATAACCGGAAAGCACGGCTCATTTGTCCTTACACTCTGCGCAAGCACAATTGTGAAAAATGTGCGTATTGAAATCCTGGGTGAAGATGTTGTCTTCGATGACAACTATTTTGATATGGATCCGGGGCAAGTAAAGGAAGTGACATTCTGCTCGAAGCAAGGACTTCTCCAACTTCGGAAGCAACTGGCGCTTCGATGGCTGTGACCATTCCAAAAATTGGCGTCCAGCTTTTTACACTCAAGAATGAATTCGCCCGCGATCCGTATGCAACTCTTCGCGAAGTCGCTGCGATTGGATTTGAAGGCGTTGAATTTGTCGGAAGCTCTCTCGGGTTAATCGACTTGAAGAAACTCAAGACGGAGTTGGACAACAATGGTTTGAAAGTGGCGGGTGCTACGTTTGAAATCGAAGAACTTGAACGCGAACTTGATTCAATTCTTCACCTGTGCCATTCGATTGATTGTCCGGCAGTTGTAGTGCCATCAATTCGTCCAGGCGACTGTGCAAGCAAGCGGACATTGACAGATGTTGCTTCGCGGATGAACTATCTGGCAGGCAGATGCAAGACTGAAAGCATTGCGTTCCTTTACCACACGCATGGACTCGAATTTCAAACTGTCGAGGGGCGCAGTGGCATGGAGTGGCTTTCGGGTAGCTGGGATTTCCGGTTGGTGCGTTTGGAACCGGACACGTATTGGATAGAACACGCGGGACTCGACGCGGTGGACTTCATCAAACAGTACGGGCATCACTGTTCGTCGATTCATTTCAAGGACATGCGCGACAAGACGAGGAAGCGTGATACGGAAGTTGGAACCGGCGTCATTGATATGGAAGGAGTAGCCAAAGGGGCTCTGCGCCACAATATACAATGGTTCATCGTTGAGCAGGAAGAGTTCGATTGTCCACCAATGGACAGCGTAAAAGTGAGCTTCCGGAATTTATCGGACATCATGATTGAAGAGCTCAGTCTGATTTCGTGAAGATAATCCACACAAACTAAAAGCACATACATTACAGCAATGGCAGCCATTCAAGTTGAACGCCTCAACGGCGGAAATCCGATCCTACAGAAAATCGACTCTCATGCGTGGGAGAACAAAGTCACGTTCAATCCGGCATGCGCGTTCGTCAGTGACAAAGACGAACTCGCTTCAATCATCACCACCCTTCCATTTTCAGAGAGCACAAAAAAGCAACTCGCTCAGCACTCAGCGCTGTGCTTTCTTCTGTACCGCGCCCAAGGAAAGAAAACAGCAGACTACGATCACACCCGATCCTCCGTTGGTCTTGCGGTGCTATCGGCTGACTTGCAACTTCTCGCCCGCCACGACGAACCGGTTATACGTCCTGATGAGGAATACGACAACCTCGGCGTCGAGGATGGACGGATTACGAGAGTCGGCGACAGATATATCATGATGTACTGCGCGTACAGTTCGGCTCAGCCGGAGAATAAAATCCGGATCGCAGTTGCCTCGACAAAGAACTTTGTTCAGTGGGAAAAGCATGGGTTGCTGAAAGGGGAATTCAATACTCTTCATAACAAGAATGCAATGCTGTTTGAAGGTAAGGTCAACGGCAAGTACAGAATGCTGCATCGCCCGATGGAAGGCCCGAATGCCATGGCAATCCACTGGGCGGAAGCGGATGACGTGTTTGGCGAGTGGACATCCCGCGGTGTTCTGCTTGAACCGATTCGCAACTCCGCTTTTATCGACACGTGGATTGGCGGTGGCGCTCCGCCATTAAAGCTAAGCAATGGGCGCTATCTTATCATCTACCATATCGGAAACCGAAAAGCAGATACAACACGGGAATACGATCTCGGAATTGCAATTGCCGATCTCTCGAAGGCCGGACACATCGTCAAGCGCTATGAGCCGCTGCTGCGTCCCGAGAGTTTTGCTGAAACGACCGGCGATGCTGACCTCGGCGTGAACAACGTGCTTTTCATTTGCGGGGCTTTTTTTTACAAGGGAGATTTGTATTTTCCATATGCAGGTGCCGACAGTGTTGTACTCGGCGGCATGATTGCAAAAGCAAACCTCGAACGTTACACCTCTTCAGATGACTGACAATAATGTTGTAATCGGTATTGATATTGGAGGGACGAATACTGCACTGGGGTTTGTTGAAGAAAGCGGCAATTGTATTGCCGAAGCCTCGTTCCCGACTCACGCCCGCGAATCTGCCGAAGTTTTTATTCCACGATTGCATGAGCAGATTGAAAGACTGAGAAAGTCGGTGCCGGAAATTATTTTGAAGGGAATCGGCATTGGTGCTCCGAATGGGAATTATTATCGCGGTACGGTCGAGAACACGCCCAACCTCAGTTGGAAAGGTGTCGTGCCTCTCGCTGCGATGGTGAAGAAACTGTACAACGTCCCCGTGGCGATCACGAACGATGCGAATGCTGCGGCGCTGGGAGAAATGAAGTTCGGCGCTGCAAAAGGGATGAAAGATTTCATCGTGATAACTCTGGGCACGGGACTTGGCAGCGGAATTGTGGTGAGCGGCGAAGTCGTTTACGGCAGCACGGGATTTGCCGGTGAGATCGGCCACACGATTGTCGATCCCAACGGCCGGGAATGCGGTTGCGGAAGAAAAGGCTGTCTCGAAACGTACGCGTCGGCAACGGGAATCCGTCGCACAGTAAAAGAATTACTGGAGAAATCTGCAGAGCAAAGCGAACTGCGGAACATTCCCCCCGATCATCTTAGCGCCAAAAAGATCGCGGATGCTGCACACCGCGGCGATGCGCTTGCCCGCGAGGCATTCGAATTTACAGGCAGA
>JBBRUI010000255.1:0-6728 GCA_038247945.1 Bacteroidota bacterium
ATTACAAATTCAGTGTGAGTATTCTTTCAGAAGATCAGGCGTCAATCCAATGGATGAAAATGGATGATGGGGCAAGGATTGCATCGAATGTTGATTTCAGGGATCGTGTTCATCACCATAAACAATCCATGTTCAGCAGGTGAATTGACTTTTGATACTATAAAATATACTTTGACGCCATGATTATACGGTTCATAGCTTTCAGTCTTCTGCTTCTGTCAACCAATGCGGTTGCCCAATCTTTAGTACCGCGGGATTGCAGATCCGTATTTGAGGAAATCCAACAGGGAATTGAATCAGGAAACGTCGGGCAGTTTTCGCAGCGGTTTGCTTCGCAGGTGCAGGTGAATGTGAAAGGAGAGGAGAGCGGCTATTACAGTTCCAATCATGCGTATTTTATTCTGGAAAAATATCTCAAGGCACGCAAGGTTATCAGCTTCGAGTTCACGAGTGTGAGCGATACCGACGCCACCCCGTATGCCACCGGCAATGCAGTATTCCGCAACAAGGGAACCCGTGAAATCGTTCAGGTGTATGTCTCCCTCATGCAATCTGCGGATCACTGGGTGATTGCGGAAATCAATATTTACTAGCACGTAATGCTTTCAAGACTGCGGTCTTTCTTCCCCCCAAAACCTTTTCAAAGACGATCCTTCGGAATCGTCTTTTTTGTTTTCGCACTTCTCATTCTTTCGCGCATTGCCGAGTATGCCACGCTTTCCTATTACAATACGAATTGGGACACGATTGTTGAAACCAAAAGTGAGGGGCAACTGCAGGCCGTGCGAACTGCATTCACCGGTGTGCAGCGTAAAGTACGCCGTATCGCCTCCGAGTTGGCGCGCCATCCGGACATCACCGATTACCTGACCGGCAATGCGCCCGATCTCTCCCGCGTCTTTGATAAAACGGGCCGCATCTCGCGCAACCAGGATGTAAGTGCGGAAGTATATGATCGCACGGGGACGCTCATTGCATGGCAAGGCCGGAGTGGGATGGTTCGCAAAGAAGAAATACAAAATGCACTTCAGGGTGTTCTGACTTCATATGTGAACCGCGGGCCGATCTATTCACACCTCTTTGTCATTTCCCCTATTCGCGTAAACGCAGAAATTGTGGGCGCCACGATTGTTCGCCAGGCGGTGGAAGTAAACTATCCGCTCAGCAACAAGTTTATTACACGTGCAGGCCTCGCGCAACAACTCAGCACAGAACTCGACGCCACGGTCGAAATAAATTACGGCGAGAATGCCGAGTCTCGTAAAGACGGGCGCTTTGTCTCGACGGATCTTCACGGCATTGACGGACGCAAACTGGGAGTCGCAAACATACTGCGACTTTCGAGAACATCGTTTCTTGAAAGCGTGAGCGAAACATTTCACCGGGTCAATGCGATACTCTCTCTTATTCTGCTCGCCGTTGTTGGGGTGATTGTCACGAGACGTCTCTCGACGGTTCGGTCGTTTCTGTGGCAGTCGGTGTTCGTCACGTTCTCCATCTGGCTGGGACGTTATGTTCTCCTGTGGCTCGATATTCCGTCGGTGTTTTTTCACACGGGCATCTTTGATCCGGGCTTTTTTGCTTCACGTTTCGGATGGGGTATTGCGAGGACGATTGGAGAGGTGACCCTCACGTCGGTGGCGTTGTTTGCAAACACAACTATTGTAACATGGCTCGTCCTTCGGAAGGGTTTCGTTCGCCGGCAAATTCAATTTCGTGGGGGATTGTTGTTCAGAATGCTTTTTGCCGCCGGAGTCACGGCCTTTCTCTTTTCCCTTTTGCACGGATACGCCGCAATTATCCGGAGCGCAGTGTTTGATTCCACGCTGCGCTACAATGATCTCAGGATCATCGTCCCGACGATGGAAGTTGGCGTGATGCTGTTCAATCTCTTCGTCATTACTCTTTGTCTGATCGTTGCCTCAGTTGTTCTGACCAGAGTTTTGTATTCACTCTTCCAAACGATGGAACGTTTCTCTCGCGGTATATCTTCGTGGCTCGTTATTGCAACGCTCTACGTCATAGTCGCTCTTCTCTTCAACTCACCCTTGATTTCCCTGACAGTCCGGCTCACATGGGCTATCGCGTTGGTCCTGTTTTCATTGTATGTGTATGGGGGAGATCGTCTCAACCGTTCCCCCTTTTCGTTTGCGAACGGAGTGATACTGCTGGTTTTATGTGCGCTTCTCTTCTACCCATTGCTCGATGATGTGATTCACCAAAAAGACCGTAATAGGGTGGAAGTGTTTGCCCGCGAAGTGCTTCGTCCCGTCGATGCCTGGCTGAAGTTTGTCGCTGAAGAATCGTTGCAAAGTTTTGTTTCGGATGAGACATACGATGTGCTGATGAACGGCGATCGGGAGGAAATCAACCGTCTTGCCTTTTCGTGTTGGGCGCGCAGCAGCGCCGCACAACAGGGATACAATTGTCTCTTTGTCGTTCTGAATGCATCAAAGAAAGAACTCAGCCGCTTTGCAATCGGAGAACAAAATGAAGATATGGTACGTGCATCCGAAGCGGCATTGAGCGGAACGAAACAGGTCGATGTCCGGGAAGTAGGTTCGGGTGTAAATGCTGTGAAGATTTATTCCGCCTCAATTCCCGTTTTCGCGTCGGACAGTCTGCTTGGACATGGCGTGGTCGTTCTTTCTGCGGCGCAACAGTCGTTGTTTCGCGGCGAGTCACCCTCGGTGTTCCGTACTGTTTCCGGGGAAGATCTTGAATCGTTCTATCGTCCCATAATTGTAAATGAGTTCCACCGGACAGAACTGTTCACGAGCAGCAGCTCTTCGTTGCCCGTTGGCTATCGGATGCCTGAATCGGTTGCCAGCGCGTTCAGCGATTCGCTAATACATTCTTACTGGACGGAAGAAAACATCGGCGAAAGATCCTACGAGACTTATTATATTCGGCGTGAACGGGGGAGTGACCGGGTGGTAAGCCTGAGCGTGGAAAAATTTGATCCCGTATGGCACCTCTTCGGCATTGGAAGAACATTCGTTTACTTTGCAGTTGTTATGGTGGTGGGACTCAGTGGAGTTCTGTTGTTTCAGTTGCTCGAGCGGAAGCCTGTTCGGTTCACATTTCGCAGCAGGTTACTGACAGCGTTCCTGATTACTGCAACAATTCCGGTAATTGTCATTGCGATGTATTCACGTGTCTTTGCACGTGAACGGTTGAGAGAGCATCTTTCGGAACGGCTTGGTCAGGAAATTGCTGAGATTGAAGAAACACTCCAACAAAATAAGACTCAGGATAGTCTCGTCGTTCATCGGAACGGACACGCCGCCGAGCGCATTGCGACGAGAATAAAAGCAGACTTCAATCTGTATGTTGACAGAACATTGCAGATGAGCAGCAGACCCGAACTCTACGAAACAGGGATCCTCGATCGCCGTATGAGCGGGGCTGCATATGCAGGCGTAATAACAAAGGGCCAACGCTTCCACCTGGACAGTGAAAACATCGGGCTGTACCGGTACGCCGTGGGATACCGTCCGGTGATTGATGATCGTGGAAAAATCACGGCGGTCATTTCCGTTCCCACACTCTACCGCCAGGAAGAAATTGCCGAGGAAATTGCCCGCATTAACGCGGTTCTGTTCGGGATTTCCGCGGTGATCTTTATTGCGATCTCTCTGATTGCCACCGCCTTTGCAAACCGCATTGCGTCTCCGATTCAGAAGCTGATTGAAGCGACGAAACGCGTCTCGCTCGGCGACCTGGATGTTCGTGTGAACGCTCATGCCGACGGAGAAATCGGGGAGCTCATCCGCTCCTTCGAGACGATGACGAAGGATATGAAAAACAGCCGGGAGAATCTCGTGCAATTCGAACGTGAGCTTGCGTGGAAAGAGATGGCAAAGCAAGTCGCCCATGAAATTAAGAATCCCCTGACGCCTATGAAGTTGGCATTGCAACACCTACGGCAAACGTACCGCGATAAGGTGGAAAATTTCGATGAAATATTTGATGAAGTGAGCCAAATGGTGATCCGTCAGGTGGATGCGCTCAGTCGGATCGCATCGGAGTTCTCAAGTTTTGCCCGCATGCCGAGAGCTCAGCTCGAGAAGTGCAGCGTGAATGATATTCTCCGCGAGGCCCTTTCGCTTTTCGAACAGGAAAACCAAATCGTCTTTGAGATTAATCTTGGTACGAAGCTATCACCCATTAAGGCAGACCGTGAAGAGCTCCGTCGTGCGTTCATCAATATTCTTCGTAATGCTATTCAGGCGATGAACGGCGAAGGGCGGATAATTATTTCCACGGCGCGCCTTGGCGACGATATCGAGATACGCATTCAGGATTTCGGAACAGGAATACCCGATGAGATCAAGGGGAAATTATTCCAGCCGAATTTCTCCACGAAGACGGATGGAATGGGATTAGGGCTTGCCATCGTCAAAAAAACCGTCGAAGACCTTGGCGGATCGATCTCCATCGAAAGTACACTTGGTGAAGGAACAACGGTCATCATGACTATTCCCGTCCATACAGAAGACCATGAACCAACCGTACATTCTTAAAGCTGATTGTTTTAAGAATCGATCTGCAATTCAGTTCGGCATAAGCACACGAAAAGGCGGCGTCAGCCCCGAGCCTCTCGGAATGAACTTGTCATTCAGCGTTGGCGATACGGAAGAAAATGTTCAACGGAACCGCGAACTGTTCTTCGGCCATCTGCAAATTCGTCTCGATGAGCTTGCAACTCAGCATCAGATTCATAGCGGCAGCGTGCGAGTTGTCCGGCAACCCGGCAACTATCCGGATTGCGATGCGATGGTTACAAATGTACGCCGCGTGTTTCTTTGTGTGAGCGTTGCGGATTGTGTTCCGATATTTCTTTTTGATGAGAAGAAGATGATTGTCGCCGGCATCCACGCCGGTTGGCGCGGGACGAAGGCGGGGATCGTAGCCAACACCATCACCCTCATGAAAAGAGAATTTGGTTCGGATCCGGAGAAGGTCGTTGCCTTTATCGGGCCCTCCGCAAGCGCATGTTGCTATGAAGTGGGAGAGGATGTCGCGTCTGAATTTGAATCGAGATACATCTCCCGGAGAGACGGAAAGATTTTTCTAAACCTTAAAGCTGTGAACGCTGCCGAGCTCGTCCGGTCCGGAGTTCCTGCATCCTCCATTGAAGTCAGTCCGCTGTGTACAATCACCGCAAACGAACTCCTCCATTCCTTCCGACGAGACGGTCAACACTCCGGCAGAATGATGGGAGTGATCGGTCTGCTTTGAATTGTTGCTTCCATCTGCAAACTGCTCCGAATTCCGTTCATTGATTTTACACCCGCATTTGCCTATCTTTTCCCACATTTTTTACAAGGGAATCAAAATTATGTGTGGTATCGTCGCATATATAGGTCCACGTAATTGCGTTCCAATCATTCTTGAAGGATTGAGACGGTTGGAGTACCGCGGGTACGATTCGGCGGGAATTGCTCTTATAAAAGATGGTGTGTTTCGGATTGAAAAGAAAGCAGGCAAGGTCGCCGATCTTGTTAACCACCTCAATCAATTTAATGGCTCGTTAAGTGCGCAGCTCGGCATGGGACACACGCGCTGGGCAACGCACGGTGAGCCTAACAATGTGAACGCCCATCCACATTGGGATTCCGATAAGAAGATTGCAATCATCCATAACGGAATCATCGAAAACTATCTTGCAATCAAAACAAAGCTGACACGTGAGGGACACACATTTCAGTCGGCGACCGATACGGAAGTTCTTGCTCACCTTATCGAAGAAATGTACAAACGCACAAATAACTTGTGCTCGGCAGTTCGACTTGCCCTCGCCGAAGTGGAAGGGACGTACGGGCTTGTCGTTCTCTCCACCCATGAACCCGATAAGATCATCGCTGCGCGCAAAGGAAGTCCGCTTATTATCGGTGTGGGAGACGGCGAGAATTTTGTCACGTCGGATGCAGCCGCAATTGTTGATTACACACGCCAGGTGATTTACCTGAAGGACGGCGAGGTTGCAGAGATTACTGCCACCGGTTTGCGGACGATGACGATTGATGATGAAGCAACCGAAAAAGAAATTGAAGAAGTGACGTTCGAGCTTTCGCAGATTGAGCGCGGCGGTTACGAGCATTTCATGTTGAAAGAAATTCACGAGCAGCCTGAAACCATCCGGAATGGAATGCGCGGACGCCTACAGGTGGAAGAAGGCAATGTGGTTCTCGGCGGATTGCGTGATGTGCAGGATAAACTGAAAAACGCACGCCGCATTATTATTGCAGGTTGCGGAACTTCGTGGCACGCGGGACTTGTGGGCGAATACATGCTGGAGGAATTGGCGAGAGTGCCAACAGAGGTCGAGTATGCATCCGAGTTCCGTTATCGAAATCCTGTCATCAACAGTGATGACATTGTATTTTTGATCAGTCAAAGTGGCGAGACTGCGGATACACTTGCAGCAGGCCGCGAAGCGAAGGCGAAGGGTGCTACAGTTTTAGGAATTGTGAACGTCGTCGGCAGTACGATTGCACGTGAATCGCATGGTGGTGTGTACGTTCATGCCGGCCCGGAAATTGGCGTGGCTTCAACAAAGGCGTTTACTTCGCAGCTTACTGTTCTTTCCCTTGTTACGCTGATGCTGGCTCGCATGCGCGGAACAATCGATCAGAAGCACGCACAGGTGCTCGCGAAAGAAATGAGTTTACTGCCCGAGAAAGTACAATATATTCTGGAGAACAATACTGATCAGATAAAGG
>JBBRUI010000256.1:0-6683 GCA_038247945.1 Bacteroidota bacterium
ATCATTGAATGGCAAACCGACTGCTGCGAGCACCAATCCACCTACAGCCTGCAACTCGATCGTGGTGACATCATCTTCAAGTCTGCGCCCGTTAGGGAACCCATCAAGATGGGGAATACGCTGTGCGATAAGAGTGTCTTTGAACGGCGAAGCTGTTAAACCAATCGCTGCCGCGCGTATCAATCCCATGCGGGCGTTGTTGATGTACTCGCTGTTGTTGCGGGCCGTTACGGGCGTTGACAAATTCAGCCTCAACATATCGCCGCCATAGAGATCACCATTCGGAGTCTGCGTGATTGGCAGGAAGTTGTGGATGAACGGTTTTCCGGGACTGAGCGGGCCGCCTGACTTACGCGTAATGGCAAGCTGGTACGGACGCAAATTAGGAACACCAAAATAGAAAATGGGATAAATATCGACGCGCCGTGGCTGTGTCGGTGCAACAAGGCCTGGCTTCAGCGGAACCGCAAATGCGGTACCTGTAAAATCAATTCCCGGTATTGCCGTAGCCGCGTATGCGCCGTCTTTTCCATTCCGGAAATCAAAACCGGGTGTTGTATATCCGGGAATGGTTCCGATTGCAGGATAGGATTGCGATTGAACACGCAGCTTTGCAAGAGCCGGTACAGCGGTGCCGTACTGGCTGTCATCCATATACAGTGCAAGCTCCGGGTTCGAGAAGTAACGTACAAATGAAGTTTCAGCAGCACTATAAGGCGTAACTGCGTTCCAATAATCTTTCATTCCAATGGGGATGACAGCTTCGTTGGTTAAGGGCATGCCCAAACGCGACACCTGAACCCAAGGGCCGCTATAGGCAGGCGGACCACCGACAGTGGAGAGCGTTGTAATCTGCTGACGGCTTGCCGACGCCCAAACCCCAATCACAAAATCCGGATCGAAGATGTTTGCAGGATTTGGAAATGCAGCATTTTTCGAAATAGCGTTGATTGGAATGTCCAATACAATCGCATGCGTGTTAAAGCCAGCGACCGCATCGCGCACGTTGGCCGAGTTGGCCGGATCGGTGCCGTACGAACTGCGAGTTTGGCCGAGATCAAATATTCCACCAAGATCGACAAAGAACGGATCGTCACGCGGCCCGCAGAATATTTTCTCTCCTGATGAAGCAGTGGTTATTGCCGCAGTTACCAGTGCGGGATAAGTCGTGTTCAATCCTGCCGCTCCGCTGATTGAACGAGGTCCGATGTTGTTGGGTGGAACAACACCATTGCTCACAATCGTCGTGAACGAAACGCCGCCGTTTGTACTCTTCTCGCAGATGTACGTCGTCTTCAGGTTCTGCATGCCAAGCCGGATATTGAAAAACGTTGTCGGGTCCTGGTTGGTTTGCGAAAATGTAAACCGGTACGTAATGTCATCCAATGCACTGCCAAGGGCGCCGGCCGATGTTCTGTTCTTGACATGGATTTCATATCGAATGCCCGTTCCAAACGTGCTGTAATTTGGTCCGCCTTCCGGCAGCTCCAAAGGGATGTACGTTGCAACGATTGTTACTTTGCCTGAATCAGCCGGCGACCGGTACGCGTATAGGTCGCAGTTGTCTGCCAGCGGATCATTGCTGATCAGAGGCGCTTCCCTGTGGCTCGATGTGTACATTTGCGTTGGCGCAAACATGTACACACCCGCCGCAACAAGTGCGAACACTGCCGCACTCAGAAGAAGTTTTTTCATGGTGTTGCTCCTTATGTAGGTATGAGGGGGATGTGGTTAGTTCACATCGTCGGCCCTATCCCATTAAGCCGGCGATGTGGTGAAGCAAATGTTAGTTTTTAGGATTGAGCTCAGGCCTGTTATTCGATCTGTTTGCAATACGAAGAATATGAAGAGTTGGATTTCGTACTGCGGCGAAGTTTTTCTGAGTGGAAATTTTTGGAGGGTTTAATGCATTAAATATGAAATCGAATTCCTGTCGATCCTTTGGTTGCTACGGTTCAATCCGAGTCGTCACGATTTACGTATTTCTAACACGCGAACTTTTTCTTTCAGGGAAGTGTTATCTTAAACGCAGCTAAACCCTATCAACCAATCGCCCCAAGGAAATTCGTGAGCGCAAATGTCATAAATGCAACAAGCGACATTTTATTGTTAGGCCGTATCCTGAAACGGGACCAAATTGCATTAGGGGAGTTGTATGATAAAGTTTCGGGATATTTGTACACCGTCATTTTGCGGATTGTGCGAGAGGAAGAGGAGGCGGAAGATATTCTTCAAGAGGTTTTCATGCGTGTCTGGGATCGGACGGAGTTATACAATGAGTCTCTTGGGACCCCGATAGTCTGGATGACGCGTATAGCGAGAAATCTTTCAATCGACAAACTCCGTTCGAAGTCAGGCCAAATGCGTAAGTTAGAAGACCGACTGAAATTGCATGGAGGTATACCCGCGGATGAACCATCATCCAATCCTGAACGCTATGCAACGCATGCAGATCAACAAGGGCATATCGCTCACGCCCTTGCGAAATTACCTGTGGAGCAACTGGTGCTTATTGAGTGCGCCTACTTTCAGGGCTTTACCCAGTCGGAGATGGCAGAGCTTCTTGGTATTCCTTTAGGCACTATCAAGACTCGTATCCGCGCTGGTATGATGGAATTGCGTCGGCAACTGGAACACGTGCAGGCCTGAATATCTGATATTAGGAAAAAGAAATGAACAGAGAACGACTACAAGATCTTGCCATACTCAACTCCATCTGCGCGCTTAATGTTGAGGAGCGAAAAGAGTTTGAAGTGCTCATAGAACAAGCCGATGAGTCGACCCGTTCTGAGATTGCCTCGTGGGACGCAACAGCGGCAATGCTCGGAGCGATAAGCGGACACATAGTCGCACCCCCGGCGAGAGTGAAGGAGAAGCTCATGCGGAGGATTCAAGAACGGCACGCGACCGAACGGGCACTTGACGGGCCGGCTTCTCCCCGCGTTAATCATGCGCCTGGGATTTACTCGATGTATCCCGATAAAATGAAGTGGGACAAGCATGCGGTCGATGGCGTCTATATTAAAGTCCTGACGGAGAGCGAGAGACGTGGATATGTGACGATGCTGATGAAAGTAGAGCCGGGTGTGGTTTTTCCCGAGCACCATCATTCCGGTGAAGAGGAGTGTTATGTCTTGAGCGGGTCTATTATTTTAAACGGCAAAACAATCGGGCCCGGCGTGTTTCATCACGGCGATGAAGAGAGCGAACATGCAACAGTGACAAGTGATGAAGGTGCGCTTCTGTTTCTCGTTGTTTCGAAAGAGGATTACATACCTTCGGTGTAGCATCACCACAATTTAGATTTTCAAGAGCGGTCATCTCCAACGAGGTGGCCGCTTTTTTTTATCCCGCAAAGAAGAAGACCAGCAACCGGATGAAAATCTATGGAGGCTCGATTATGCTTCCGCCTTGGGCGAGATTAGTTGTTACCGTTACGGTTAGCGTGGAAGAGTTGACTTCAAAATTTCCCTGGTTAGAAGTATTGCCGAAGGTTTTGCTGCCGGTCCCGTTGAACACCAGTCTCGGCTCCGTTGTATTTGGACCGGCCATGGAGAGGCCGTTGATACAGGAAAAGTTTCCTGCACAGTATAGCTTTTGCCCCGATGCTCCGCCAATATCAACACTGCCGCTTCCCGCCAGAGGCAATAGAAACGGTGAGCGTACGATTTGCTGTATTGTCAAAATTAAGGTAGCCCCTGACGGTAAGCGCTCCCGCCGTAATTAGAGACATAGGAGTCGGAACCATGGACCGAACTAACAGAACGAACTTTTCAACATAGGAGTAGTCAATCCGGCGATCTCTGTGTACGCGCTTCAGAAATTTCTGGAAGGCCAGGGACAACTGACGACGGTGGGAGTCAACACGCAACTGAATGAAGGCACGTCCGTGTATGGGAGATATGAAATCGGGAATGCAATTTCGGGCGAGAGGAACGCGGCAACCATCGGGTTGAAGAACTCGCTGAAGGTAACCAGCGACCTCACGACAAATTTCCTGTACGAGAAATCAAAGAATCTATCCAAGCGATTAGTCGAAGCCCGAACCGATGATCGACGCGTTGTCTGTATCGGACGCAGAAATTTCTCTAACGTATCTTAAGCCGTGTTTCCTTGGTTGTAATTTCTTCCTGCCGTTTTGTAGAATGTGATGAGGATGGCCCGGAAGTTTCAAACAGCGGCTGCTTGTCAAGATTTCCTCCCGCAACTCCTTGAATCTGCCATCCAATCGTTGGCTTCTGTCATGACAAACGGCAAGGATTGTTGGCATGTGGATTGCCCTTTTAATCATCAGCTTATAGTACCAAACGTAGTCATTTGAGGAGAAGGTGCATTGGGATCTGGACAAATGTTGATGATCGCCTTTGCCATGGCGCTTCTTGGTAAACTCGTTCTCTCGGCAAATGGCGTGATCAACAATGCGGAAGTGGATTCTCTTGAAAGTGAATCCATCAATACGGCAACGGCGATCGGACAGGGAATGATCGAGCGCATTGGTGTCAAAGGATACGATGATGTTTTCTTTGGCGGTATAGACACTGCGGCAACAGCATTCAAAGCAACACTCGGAAGAGATGGAGTAGGCGAGGTTGCGGGCAAAGACACCACGTTCGATGACATGGATGACTATGCGGGATTTCTCGATTCGGTGGCAACACCACGGTTCGGAAAGTTCTATCTCTCCTGTGGTGTTTGCTATGTAAACGCAACTGCGCCGTTTGATAGTACGAGTACACAAACATTTATGAAGAGGATCAGAGTTACCGTTACCAACAGCTACCTTGTTGACCCGGCTGATCCTCGAAAGCTGAGCGGCGGCATAACGATGTATAAGCTCGTTGCGTATCGCTAACAGCAATCGCTGGAAGCATAGGAACTATGAGTACAATGATTGATATTGTCGGCGCTGCGCTATTTTATGGCGCCGTGATGCTCATAGTCCTCAAGCTCAACTCATCCATGATGGAAGCAAGCTATCAACATAACTTGCGCGTCATGAGTCAGGAGCAGGTGTCAGGGATCGACACGCTGGCTGGTGCGGCGAGAATTCTGGAAAAAGATTTCTCCAAAATCGGCTCGAATACTTCTCTTGCGTTTGTCACCGCCGATTCGAATAGGATTACCTTCAATGGCGATGTTGACAACAACGGTGTTGTGGATTCAGTGAAATATTCGTTGGTCGCATTGAGCATACCGCCCGGTGGAAATCCGAATCTCAAATACAGGCTCATCAGGAAGCAGAATACGGAATCCGGGATTGGCGGGGGGATCGGAGTGTCGCAATTCAGGCTAACGTACTATGACTCGCTTGGAAGAGCACTCTCATCACCGGTGAGCAGTGGCTCATTCTCAAGAATACGTTCGATCAAAGTGCAGATGCAGACACAAAGCAACGTCAGGGTTAAAAATGATATTGACTCAACTTTTGCTTCCTCGTATTGGGAAAAAGTTATAAGTCCGAAAAATCTCCGGGCTGTGAAATGAGCAGGTATCTCTAAAGGGACGGAAAATGGGTAAGATGGCTATCATCCTTATTGTCGGTTTGACGATCATCGTCGGAATTATGAGTGTGTCAATGATCGGAAGGACGAACGATGCCTCGAAGGCTTCCGCTGCTACTTTCAAGAAGGCGTATGCGAAGAATATCGCTTCAAGCGCCGCTGAGTACTATATACGGCAGGTGAAAGCAACTCCCACACTGCGAGGCACATTTTCAATTTCTTCAATCCTGAACGGTACCGCTACGGTAACATTGTCAGATTGGACTGGGGGCGTAACGGACAGCGTCAGGCTTACGAGCATCGGGATATACAATGCTGCACAAGAAACGGTAACTGTCAAGGCAATATCACAGTCGTTTCTCACTGTCAATTCAGCGATTAATTTTCGCACATCATCAGTCTTATACTCTCCCCAAATCGATGTTATTAGCGGATACGATCATGATATTAATGGGGTGTTGCTTTCCCCGAGTAGTAACGACAGAAGGGGTGCCGGTGTAACACGCTCTGCAGACTCAACGACGCTTGCGAACAATGGGTCTGCAACGATTACCGGGACGAAGAAGATCATGGTCGATGGGGCGATCCCCGATCCCCAGAGTTTTGCAACGAGTCTAATCGGAAAGGCCGATTATATCTTGAGTGGCAGCATTGGGAGCAACCAGACCTGGGGCTCCGCAAGTAGTCCGAAAATCGTATTTGTGAATGGCAATTGTTCTTTTGCAAAGGACTGTGTCGGTTGGGGGATCCTATTGATCAATGCAAACACTATTTCAGCCAAGAAGTCGCTGACATTTCACGGCCTTGTTGTCTTCTACTCTTCATCCACAATAAGCTTCGATGTAGCGAAGGACTTCACGGTTGTTGGAGGGTTCCTGCTTTCTGCGCCGACGCAAATTTCCTATCAGACAAAAAAGAACGCGCAGATTTCTTACAGTAAGGCAGCGCTTGATATGGCGAAATCCGTGGCAGGCAGTGGAGGGAAATACGCGGTCGCAAATTGGTCGGAGTGATTCTCTTACGGAAACAAGATTTGTGGTAAGCCATTCGCGAGGATGGCTTTTTTGCTTTCTGTTGGTACAACGCTTGAAAAGTTTGTACTTTACTAAGTGAAAGGTTTGTCCAAATCAACCCGATGCCTTCCAATCCTTCTTCTGCTTGTGCTCTCTCCTTCGTGTAGAG
>JBBRUI010000257.1:0-6660 GCA_038247945.1 Bacteroidota bacterium
CCCATTCCTATTCATAATGTCTTTCCTTGGGCAGACCGTGAAACGCTCGATGGCAAAATCAAAGACCGCAGGGGAGATGCGCTGTCAATCTACTGGTACTCGCAGACCATAGGCCTTGATCGCGGTATCCAAGATGCCATACAAGCTGCTGGACTGATCGACGCCCCGATCCAAATCCATTTGCGCGGCGCACTCTCCGAAGAAGTTAAACAGGCTTTGTTAGCGTTGGCTGCTGAATGCGGACTGGCTGATAGACTCTATTTTCATGAGCGTGTCTCGCCGACCGAACTGCTCTCACGCGCAGTCGAACACGATATCGGATTGGCGGCTGAACAACCCGTTGACACGAGCAGGCAAATTAGTGTCACGAACAAACTGTTTTTCTATCTGCTGGCGGGATTGTGTGTTGCTGCTACAGATGTCCCTGGCCAGCGGCGCTTGATGGACACCATCCCCGATGCGGGATTCCTATATCCAGTTGGTGATCATGATGCACTTGCTTTACAATTGAAAAAGTTTATCGATCAACCTGAATTACTTACACGATACAAAGTGGGGGCGCTTTATGCTGCCCAAACAACTTGGAATTGGGAAAACGAAAGCCAAAAACTTGTTGAGGCAGTCACCACAAGTCTCAGTAAATCATCGAACAAACGGAGTAGTCGTTGAAACGAGTTGCCATCATTGCACCGGATTTCGCGCCGAGCAGCCTGCCCCCCGCGCTGCGTGTGCGGTTTTTCGCCACGCATCTGCCCGAATTTGGCTGGGAACCGATCGTCATCACGGTCGATCCCAAGTACTATGAGCAAACCATAGATCACGTAAATATCGATGTCTTGCCAGGCAATCTTCAAGTCATTCGCACCAAGGCTCTTCCACAACGGTTCACACGTCGGTTTGGGTTTGGCGATCTCGGTATGCGTGCGCTCTGGCATCATTGGAATGCATTGTCCCAACAGCATAAAACAAAAAAAATTGATGCACTGCTCATCCCGGTTCCAGCCTTTCTGCCCATGATCCTGGGACGGTTGGCCTACATGCGTTTTCGTATACCCTACGTCATCGACTATATTGATCCTTGGCGGACAGATTATTTCAGCCGCCTCCCTAAACATCAGCGACCGAGAAAGTGGTGGTTGGCGGATGGGCTGGCAGCCATCGTCGAACCATTGGCGATCCGTCGTGCATCCCATCTCATCGCAGTTTCTCGGGGTACGAATAATATGGTGATCGCCAATTACCCTTACTTCTCACCTGAAAATACTACCGAAATCCCCTATGGTGGCGAAGAAGGAGATGCAGAATATGTCCGTCAGCATCCTCGGCATAACCCAATCTTCGACCCAAATGATGGATTGATCCATCTGTGTTCTACCGGACATTTCAATCCCGATCTCAGTCCCGCCGCAAATGCGCTTTTTGCGGCACTGCAGATAGGGCTAGAGCGCGATCCAAAAATCTTCGGACGAGTGCGTGTTCACTTCGTTGGTACGACGTATGCCGCAGATGCGGCAGAATCATATCAAGTCCTTCCACTTGTGCGTGAAAAAGGGATAGAGTCGTTCATCACAGAACACCCTGAACGAGTGTCCTATTTCGAATCACTGCAAATTATGTCCGACGCACACGGACTCTTGATGTTGGGGAATCCATCACCACATTACACCGCATCCAAGGTTTTTCCATATATCTTATCTCGCCGTCCGATCCTCGCATTGTTTCATGAACAAAGCAGCGTAGTAAGCATTCTCGAAGAAACTCAAGCTGGCAGGTTAGTTACTTTCAGTTCTGACTGTCCCATCGCTAGTCAAATTAACACCATTTACGAGGAGCTAAAGACACTCATCAGTCTTCCAGTTGGTTCGGAACCAGCTACGAATTGGGCGGCTTTTGAACACTATACAACGCGTTCAATGGCGCAAAAGTTGGCATTTGTATTGGATAAGGTTGTTAAAACCCATGGCTGATCAGAAACAGGTGAAAGTCTTTGTGTCATTTATTACACCGTATTTATATGGCATGGAGAGATCTATCATTCAACAGTCTGCGCTACTTCAACCCGAGATCATCTCCCATCTTTTCATGACATATACGACGCAGCGGCTCAATTTACCTGTACTCGATGCAGTTAAAACTGCAGGAATTCCATACAGTTTCCTGAGTGACAAAACAGATTGGCCAATGCTGCGCAAGCCTCGTTCTTTTCGGGAGGCATTATCAATAATTAGAGCATTAATACTGGGAAGCAGAGATGCGTTTTTCGCATCGCGAGGCTTTGACATCCTATTCACGCCATCATTGAGATCGATCTATAGCTTACTTCCTACACTAATCGCATACCGTCTGTTGGGCAAACCGACAGTGTATGCTTTTCATGATACGTTGGGCAAACCATCAAGACTATTACAATACATCGGACCTTTAGTCTCCCATTATATCTTTTACTCAAATTACACAAAATCCCAGTTCGTTGCCCATAATTCTTGGGCTACCATGCGAGAAATGCCTGTCATACCAAATGTGGTAACATATAACCCAACCTCAGCACCAAGCCCACTCTTATCATATCCAAAGTCAATATTATATTTAGGTCAAATCGCCCGATACAAAGGTGCTGACCTACTCATTGAAGCATTCCGACAAATCAGCGCCACGTATCCAACTGCAACACTTCACTTTCTCGGTGAACCGCATACTGATTTTAAAAGCGACTTCGATAGTCTAATTAGCTCGGCAGATCTGGCAGGCAGAGTGGTGCATTGGGGATATAGGGAGGACGTACATGACTTCTTGAAAGAAGCCTACATTTTCGTCCAACCGAGTCGTCCATCCATGGTCGCAGAATCGTTTGGACGTGGAGTAGTCGAAGCGATGGCGGCTGGGGTGCCTTCAGTGTGCTTCAAGAGCGGCGCACTTACGGAACATGTACTAGACGGCGAGACGGGGCTAGTGTGTAACGATGAGACCGCAGAATGCCTGGCGGCGAATCTACATAAACTATTAGATGATGAGCACCTTCGGGATCGGCTTGGTTCCGAGGCGCAGGAACGTTACCAAAAACACTACGCTGTTGACGTAATACGCCAAAGATGGGTTACCTATTTCCAGGGGTTAAAAACAAAGATATGAATTCTATGCTTCACTTCATTCGTTTCTGTTTGCATATCCACTCACCGGCCACTCAAGTGACAAAACAAGAACTTCGACTACTTATTAAATACGCATATCATTCCAATACGATAGTAGAACTTGGATGTTACGAAGGTAATACAACAGTTGCATTGGCAAAAGCCACCCAAGGAATAGTCTATTCCGTTGATCCATTTACAGTAGGTCGATTGGGTATCTCTTATGGAAAGATTATCGCAACGACACATGCGAAGCGTTCGAGGGTGCAGAACATTCAGTTAATTGAGAAGCTAAGTTGGGAAGCTGCGCCTACAGTTCAAGTCCCGATAGATCTGCTGTTCATTGATGCCGCCCACACGTATGATGCGATTTCGAGAGACTGGAATGATCGGACTCCGAAAATTCGAGTCGGAGGACATGTTGCCCTCCATGACGTTAGGAAAGCGATTAACTCGCCATATGAGGTCGGCTCCATGCAGTTCTTTGAACAGGTAGTGAAAGACCGAGATGATTATGCAGAAGTCGAGGCGGTCGATTCCTTAGCAATTCTCAAGAAACTTGCTTGATGCGCCGATTACTCATAGTCTCCACCCACCCAATCCAATACCATACCCCTTGGTATCAGGCGCTCAGCCAACATCCAGACATCGCCTTGACCGTCTATTTCTGTCATCGCGCCAGCGCGCAGGAACAAGGAGCTGCGGGTTTTGGAGTGAACTTCGAGTGGGATATCCCGCTGCTTGAGGGCTATCGGTACGAGTTCCTGACCAATATTGCCCACGAACCGTCAATTGCACACTTTAACGGATTAGATACGCCAGAGATTTTCGATCGACTCCGCGCTGAACAGTTCGACGCGGTAATAGTCTCGGGCTGGAACTACAAAGCCGCCTGGCAGACGTTCTTCGCCTGCTGGAGTAATCGTATTCCGGTCATGGTGCGTGGAGACTCGCATTTACATACCCGCCGCAACCTGCCAAAACGGATCGCCAAATATCTCTTTTATCGAGCGTTCCTGAGTAGAATGGACGCTGCTTTAGCGGTTGGTAAATGGTCATCCGAATACTACGCACATTATGGCGTGCCCAAAGACCGTATCTCTGTCGTTCCTCATGTTGTTGACGAAGACCGGTTTTTCCACGAAACATCCATGTTTGCAGGGCAGCAAGCCGAGCTGCGCAAGCTGTGGAATATCGACGAAGACGCCGTAGTATTTATGTTCTGTGGTAAGCTAATCGAGAAGAAGCATCCATTAGATTTCATCCAAGCTGTTCTCATAGCCAGACAATCAAATGACCATATCGTCGGTCTGGTAGTTGGAGATGGCCCGCTTCGCAAAGCCGCCGAAGCAGCAACCGGTCCTTCCAGAAACACGATCGTATTTGCAGGTTTCCAGAATCAGTCACAGCTTCCCAGCATGTATGCCCTATCTGACGTTATTGTATTGCCGTCCAACGCTGAAGAAACTTGGGGGCTTGTGATCAACGAAGCGATGTTGTCCGGTTTGCCTGCCATCGTCAGCGACCAAGTCGGCTGCGGCCCAGACCTGGTTATCCCTGGTGTGACGGGTAGTGTATTCCCAATAGGCGATGTAGAGGCTCTAGCCCAATTGATGGTCAATTACGCGGAGCAACCCCAAAAGATACGATCAATGGGTGCAAATGCGCAGAAGCATGTACTCGATCATTATGGCATCAGACAAGCGGTCAATGGTGTAATAGAATCACTGGAGTACGTGATAACACGATGACAAACCAGCAGGTTATCGGAGTGCATTCCGATCATGCAACCGCGATGATATCAGTACGCCAAGCTCCTCTTACAAAACTAACGACATATTTTGGTGTCCCGTGTATAGTCACTGGGATATTGTTGTTTACAAGTGTAAATTCTGTTTCATTAATTCAGATAATAGCTTCGTTTGCTTTGCTGGCGTTTCCTTGGGTATCGTACCGGCGCTGGGTCAAGAGAAACAAACCGGGCTTACCTGTTTTTGCATTGATTGCGGGACTTCATTGGCTCTATTTCGCAGTCGCCGTGTTCTGGGGAAATCGTCTGATACCAGTCTGGTACTTAACCAGCGATCGAACTTCGGATGATGCTGTTACCGCTGTGCTGTTTATGGCGCTTTTGGGTGTTGTGGCTTTTGGCCTTGGTTTAAGAATACGCCTATTTCAGTTCTCAAGTTGGACTATCGCCCGTCGAAAGAGCGATGAAAAGGGTTTCTGGGATTACGTCAGGCTGCTTCTAATCTCTGGCGTTGCATTTAGTTACCTGCCAAGCGCAATATATCTGTTTGGCGAAAGCGGACGAAATTGGATGCTTGCTCTTCAATCAACAGTGCCGTTATTTGCCGCAGTCTTGTTATTACGCAAGTACTTCCAAGGCTCAGCAACCAGACTAGACCAGGCCCTAATATTGTTTTACGTACTGAGTAGAATACTCACGGGGCTAGGATCTGGATGGTCCGGATCTATTTTCTATCTTGGTCTGGCGATCGGGCTTGTATATCTTCTCGAACGACGCCGTATACCAACAATTGCCCTGATTCTTGTGCTGGTGGCAGTCGTCTTTCTGCAAACCGGCAAAAGCGAATTTCGTGCGCAATACTGGTATAGTGACAATACTAATGATGCCCTATTCGATCGGATAAATTTCTGGCTGGAAGGTTCAATTCAAGAGTGGCAAGAAATACTCTCCGATCCAACTGGAGAGAAACTGATTGATCAATTGCGCTCAAGTATTCTTCGCGTTTCACTACTGACCCATGCGGCCAATGTTTACGAACAGACACCGGAAATAGTGCCATTCCAAGGTGGGAAACTGTACGAGTTCGCAATTATTGGTTTTATTCCCCGTTTCGTATGGACTGATAAACCTTCAGGCAATGACGCGAATCGATTTTATCAGGTAGCCTATAGTGTCACACCGGAAGGACGCTTGTACAGTGTTTCAATTGCCATTGGATATCTGATCGAAGCCTACATCAGTTTCGGTTGGGCTGGAATCGTCGCAATCATGTTTATGATAGGGATCATGATTGGTACTCTCAACAGAGTGTTTTTCATTCACTCAACTGAGTTAATCGGGCCGTCTATCGGCATAATCGCAGTGCTTTCCCTTCTTCGAGTCGAAACACAAATGGGACTTTACGTAGTAAGCACCATTCAATCAGTTATTGTCACGTTACTTGTCCTGCTGCCAACAGTCGCATTAAGGCGGCGGCGTTAAGTAATTTTGAAGACAGTAGATAACCTACAGAATAAAATTTCTGAGAGAAAACGAAAATTTCACTTCCCCTCAGAGAAATTATTTTGAACTTTAACTAGTGTATAGGATGAGTTGTGAGAATAGCAAGCCGTTTTTTCAGCATATATGTTATGTCCCAAAATTATACGAAAAATTTAAGATTCATTTTATTCCAAACAAAGCTCTGAACTGCTCCATTTGCATGGACTCTCTCACATACTGCTCGGCATATCTCTGCGCTGAACGTCGATAGTATACCGCAGTATCGTGATCAGCTTCCAC
>JBBRUI010000258.1:0-6653 GCA_038247945.1 Bacteroidota bacterium
AAAACTTTTCCTGGATTGTAGACGCCGTTGCCGAGTTCGCCGTGAAGACGGCGCTCAATAATAACCGTGAAGTGAAAGAGTACAGGTGGTCAAGGTTTTTGAACGGGGAGTATCCGGAATCTTCTTCCAAAAAAACCCCATCGAAAATTTCTAAAAAGTAATCCGAGAAAGCGAGAGACCCATGCGTCCCAGCTTTACATTAGGCATCGAAGAAGAATTTCAAACCATCGATCCGGTTTCACGCGACCTCCGCTCCCACATCAACGCGGAAATTATTGCAAAAGGAAAACTGCGTCTTCAAGAACGCGTTAAGCCGGAGATGCATCAGTCGGTCGTAGAAGTCGGGACCGGCATCTGCAAAAATATCAAAGAGGCGAAGGACGAAGTCTTTGAATTACGCCGCAACATGGTTCAACTCGCGGAAGACAATGGCTTGCGTCTCGCCTCCGCGGGAACGCATCCTTTCGCCGATTGGCACAGCCAGGGGATTTTCCCCGATGCGCGCTACCATACAATTGTTGAAGACATGCAGCAGGTTGCTCGGGCGAATTTAATATTCGGGCTGCATGTTCACGTCGGGATTGAAGACAAAGAAGCAACTATCCACCTGATGAATGCTGCACGGTATTTTCTTCCCCACATTCTTGCGCTCTCTGTTAACTCCCCATTCTGGATGGGGCGCAATACCGGTTTGATGTCCTACCGGTGCAAGGTGTTCGACAAGTTTCCCCGCACGAACATTCCCGATTATTTTCAGAGTTATGGGGAGTATGAGAATTTTGTCAATCTCCTCATCAAGACCAACTGTATCGACAACGCGAAGAAAATCTGGTGGGACATGCGTCCTCACCCCTTTTTCGGAACGCTGGAGTTCCGCATCTGCGATATCCCGATGCGGGCAGATGAAACGATCGCGCTCGCCGCGTTGATGCAGGCAATTATCGTCAAGCTGTATAATTTGTATTCTTCCAATATGGGTTTCAGATTGTACCGCCGGGCGCTTGTTATGGAGAACAAATGGCGCGCGAGCCGTTACGGATTGAACGGCAAGCTGATAGATTTCGGCCGGCAGATGGAACTCCCTGCCAAAGATTTGATTTATGAACTGTTACAGTTCGTCGACGATGTTGTGGATGAATTAGACAGCCGGCAGGAAATCAATTACATCTACAAAATTCTGGAAACGGGCAGCGGCGCCGAACGACAACTGCGTGTCTGGGAGGAAACGCACGACCTGAAAGCCGTCGTGGATTATATTATTGCAGAGACACGTATTGGCCTGGACGTTCCGGAACTTGTTCAATAAAAGCAAAGGCGCGTCATGAGTGTTGTGGTTGATGATATTCTTGTGGATGAAGAACTGGTTGAAGGTGCATACAACGCGGTGAACATCTGTTTACGCGTCAAACCGGCGGAAAAGGTTACCATCATTACCGATGAGCGAACGCAGGACATCGCTGCAGCTCTCAGTCAGGAAGTTGCAAAGATTGGTGCCCGGTGCAACACGTTTCTTCTGGAGACCTTCGCCCCACGCCCGCACACCGACATGCCTCAACCGATCCTCGACGATCTTGCAACAAGCCAGGTGAGCCTTTATGCTGCGTGGGGACAAACCGGCGAACTTCGTACACGCATGCAGATGACACGTGTCGTAACGGAACACCGGCTTCGTCATGCCCATATGATCAATGTGAATCACCAGATCATGAAAGAAGGCATGCGCGCCGATTTCAATAAAATTGATGAGATCAGCACAAGGGTTTGGAATCTTGCACGGCTCGCGAAAAAAGTTGTCTGCAAAACCGCACTCGGCACAAACATAACAGCCGACCTCAGCCCGAAACTCTGCTGGCTCAAGACAAGCGGCATCATCAGTCCGGACAAGTGGGGCAATCTTCCCGGGGGGGAAATCTTTACTTCCCCTGCCAATCTCAACGGAACATTCATCGTTGATGGTGTCGTCGGCGATTATCTCTGCGCAAAGTATGGGAACCTTAATGACACGCCGGTTGCCATCCAGATCAAAGACAGCCGAATGCTTTCCGCGCACTGCGACAACAAGGATTTGGAACGGGAGTTCTGGGATTACTGTCACACGGATAAGAACAGCGACCGTGTGGGCGAGTTTGCAATCGGGACGAACGTCCAACTCAAACGCGTTATCGGCCACATTCTTCAGGATGAAAAAATCCCGGGCATACATATCGCCTTCGGACATCCCTATTCCGAACACACAGGCGCCGACTGGACCTCGTCAACCCACATCGACGTTGTCGGAACAAAATTTGACATCTGGATTGATAACTTAAAAATAATGGAACGTGGTGAATTTTTTGACCTGAAGTAATCCTGCGCATGTCCGCGTTTCAAACAATCCGATTTCCACAACCCCATAATGATTCCTCACCTCCGCGAATACTACAACAGAAATTTTACAGAAGAGAAATATCGCCTCTTTCTCCGGCGTCTCGACGCGGTCTGCAGCACGCATATCGATTTCAGAATTTCTGAAACACCATTTTTCATTCCCGCCAGTTTGATCAATTCAATGATACGGGCCGGCGAGGAACTTATCGGTCAGCTTGTACACAATCCGGGCTATCTCAAGGCATCGGCGCGGGCAGTCCCGCATGACTTTAATGTGCCCAACGAAACCGACCATCCCGTTTTTGTAGCAGTTGATTTCGGCATCGTTCAATTGCCATCCGGTGAGTTTGTACCGCGTCTTATTGAACTGCAGGGCTTCCCTTCTCTCTTCGCTTTCCAGCCGACTCAGTCGATGCTCTACAAAGAAGTCTTTGCGCTCCCAAGAGAATGCAAATACCTTCTGGGCGGACTTGACCTTGAAGAGTATTACATCGAACTGCGCGCAGCAATTCTTGGCGACCATAATCCTGAGAATGTCGTCCTTCTCGAACTCGATCCCGAACGGCAAAAAACTCTGGCGGATTTTATTCTCACCGATAGAATCTGTGGGACAAAAACCGTGAACATCCGCGAGGTGGTAAAGGAACAGAAGAAACTGTTTTACCGTAACAATGGAAGGCTTGTTCCTATCCACCGCATTTACAACCGCGCAATCGCCGATGAGCTCATCAAGTCGGGTGCACAACTTCCATTTAGTTTCCGCGACGAACTGGATGTTGAATGGGCGGGACATCCGAATTGGTTCTTCCGGATCAGCAAGTTCTCGCTGCCGTATCTTCACCATCCTACGGTTCCGAAAACTTTATTTCTTGATGAGGTAAAATCTCTTCCTGACGATTTGCAGAACTGGGTTCTGAAGCCGTTGTTTTCGTTCGCCGGAAGCGGAGTGATTGTCTCCCCTACTCGTAACGAGATCGAGGTTGTGCCCCAATCCAACCGGCACGACTACGTGCTTCAGGAAAAAGTCGAATACGGAACTTTTATCCACACACCGCACGGGGGGACGAAAGCTGAGGTCCGAATTATGTATATTTGGAACAAGCGCCTGATGGCGGTGGCGAATCTCGTGCGGATGGGACGGGGAAAGATGATGGGAGTGGATCATAACAAAAATATGGCGTGGGTGGGCAGTTCAGCGGGTTTCTACATTCCTGAATCGTAGTGTGCACGAGCACGTTTCCACTTAATCCATCCGGGATTGTTTTACGTATTTTAAGCAGACGATGAGCCTGTTATTTCTGGCAGTGATTGTAAACCAAGCAGGACGAAACGAAGATGATCTCCGTCTTTTGTTGCGTGTGAAGCAGCGCGATCACACAGCACTCAGCGAACTGTACGATCGCTATTCGCCGCTTCTCTATAGTATGGTGTTGAAGATTGTGAAGGCAACAGACGAAGCCGAGGATTTATTGCAGGAGATATTCCTCCAGATTTGGAACAAGGCGGAAATGTTCGCGCAAGATAAAGGAAGCGTCTACACATGGATCGTTACGATTGCCCGAAGAAAGGCAATCGACCGCTTGCGCTCAAAGGAGCTGGTCAATAAAGGACAGAGCCTTGATGCCGATGACAACTTCACGGCGATTCCTGATAGGGCGTACATGGCCAATCCGCTTCATGCGACAATCACCAACGAGCAGGAATCGCTGATGCGAAACGGGCTTGCACAATTGAGTGAGGAGCAACGGACTATTCTTGAACTGAGTTATTACGAAGGATTTACGCAGGAACAAATCTCAAAAAAACTAAACGTACCTCTTGGGACAGTCAAGACGCGAATGAGGAACGGCCTCATAAAATTGCGCGATAATTTACAAGGGCGGATAGAATAGTGGAACGGGAAGAATTCAATCAATTGAGTTCGGCGTACGCCCTGGGATGTCTTACAGGCGAAGAGCTTCAATCGTTCGAACAATATCTTGCAACTGCAACTCCGGAAGAACAAAATATTCTGGGAGAGTTCGTTGCAACGGCATCGCTCTTGCCCATGGCGCTTGAGAAGAAAACTCCGCCCGCTGCTGTAAAGCAACAACTCATGCAAAAGATCAACTTGTCCGCCAGAGCACAGGATGCTGTGCGCCATCGAATGGATTCAGCAGAACACCTTCCGCGGCCAACCCGCAATTGGATTCCCTGGGGAATAGGTGCATCGCTTGTCATGGTTGGTGTCTTTTCCTTTTTTGTCTTCCAGCTCATGGGCACGATTGAGCGGCAGAACGAGCGCATTGTGTTCGTTGAGCAGGAGAAGAAGGAGATAACCACGCGCCTCATTGCATTGCGCGACGAACTGACAAGAAAAGACGAACAACTAAAAGTTCTCTCTGCGAAACACATCCACATTACGGTGATGGATGGAATGAAGGTAAATCCGGTGGGCTACGGAAAAATAATCTGGGATCCCGAGAAGCGTATTGCAATACTTCAGGTTTCTCATTTGCCGGTCGTCGCTAAAGACAAAGACTATCAGCTTTGGGTGATCAAAGATAAAAAACCGATCAGCGCCGGAGTGTTTGCTGTGAACGATACATCTTCAAACTTTTTCAAGATTCAAAACATGGCTGTTACGGATCCGAAAGAAATAGCCGCGTTCGCCGTTACGCTCGAACCCAAAGGGGGAATGCCCCAACCCACGGGTGATATGTATATTATGGGCGCCCCGAAATTGTAACCCTCCCCTTTTCTTCCATAACGATTTGCATTCCTGTGGTCCACAACTCCCCGCCCCGTCATTCGTCACTCTGAATACGCTTCACAGTCTGCCTCACAAACAAATTTTCGTTGCATAGGGATTAGCTACTCTTTCATCCTTTTGGACGATTACCTGATACAATCCAAGGCCGTACCTTTCCAATGGTACTCTCCATAAAGAGAGAGGCATATCGTTCAATGGATTGAGGATCCGGCTGCGGTACAACTTTTACTCTATGAACAGTCATCATCTCTCATGTAATCCGACTAGAAACTGAATTACGTCCCGAATCCGATTGAACCTGTTGCTCGCCTCTTCTAAACTGTATAGAGAGTTGTTCATTCTTACTGAGGAAGAGGGAAGAAACATGAAAAGACTTCAACTAAGAAAAAATACGCTTCATGGATGGATGTACGGAAAATATGATCAATACCGATTTTTGACCCTCGCAGGGTTTCTCTTCGTGTTGCTCGGTTTGTCCACCGGTTCTGCCGTAGCGCAATCTGCTGCCCGCGTCAATAACGGAGTCGTTGTTCTTTACACCTTCGATGAGGGAGCGGGAACAACCGTGAACGATGTCTCGGGCGTCGGTACGCCGTTGGATCTGACGATCCCTAATCCGGCCGCCGTCAACTGGATTACCGGCGCGCTGCAGATCAGCAGCTCAACACTGATCACCACTGCGACAGCTGCCACAAAAGTCATCAGCGCAGTGACGGCGTCCAATGAGATTACCGTTGAAGGATGGGTCCGGCCCGCCAATACCACACAGGCAGGTCCTGCCCGCATCGTCACGATCTCTGCTGATGCGAACAACCGGGATGTGACACTCGGGCAGGGACAGTTTGGCTCATCGGCGACGACTGTGTTCAACTTCCGGCTTCGCACTACATCAACCAACAGCAGTGGCATGCCCGATATCTCGACACCAACCGGCAGCGCAACCACTGCAATGACACACGTCGCCTATACGCGCAATGCGGCAGGTCAGGTGAAGATATATCTCAATGGCGTTGAGAGCGCCTCCACAACTGTTGACGGTAATCTTTCCAACTGGAATTCCACGTACCGGCTTGGCCTCGGCAACGAATTCGGTGGAGATAGTAGGCCGTGGCTCGGAGCGTACCATCTTGTGGCTATATTCGGTCGTGCGCTCTCGGCTACCGAGGTTGCACAAAACTTTAACGCCGGCGCAGATATCGCCGTCACGCCGGTCATAGCTACACATCCCACAAATCAAACAGTGTCTGCTGGGCAGTCGGCGACATTCAGCGTGAGTGCAAACGGAACAGCGCCACTCTTCTATCAGTGGCAAAAGAATAATGGTAACATCGGCGGTGCAACTGCTGCGTCGTACACAACTCCTGCGGCATCGAGTGCCGATAACGGATCGACGTACCGTTGCATCGTCAGCAACTCTGTCGGCAGTGCTACCAGTAATCCGGCAACGCTCACTGTTACAAGCGCGGCCACAGCGCCCACGATTACGAGTCATCCGGCAAGTCAAACAGTGTCCGTTGGGCAGACGACGACATTC
>JBBRUI010000259.1:0-6620 GCA_038247945.1 Bacteroidota bacterium
CAAGTCTAATCAGATTTCCCTATCATACGTCCGCCAATTCAACTCACAAACCAAATGACACAACTCCACAGAGCGTACGCCAAGATAAACCTCGGCCTGCGTATTCTTGAAAAGCGTCCCGACGGTTACCATAACATCGAGACAATTTTTCACAGAATAGATTTGTTTGATGAGATAGCTTTCTCGCCTTCACCAACCACCATCGTAGAGAGCAATTCAAGCGAAGCGCCCGGCGGCGAGAAGAACATTTGTTACAAAGCGGCTCTGCTGCTTCAGGAATTTCTCGGAACCAACCAAGGAGTTCGTATCTCCATCACCAAAAACATTCCTGTTGGCGCCGGACTTGGCGGCGGAAGTTCCGATGCAGCTACTGTGTTGCGTGAGTTGCCCCGATTCTGGCAGAAGGATATAAAAGAAGAAACACCGAAGGCGATTGCACTTCAACTCGGATCGGATGTTCTATTCTTTTTAGGAAGATCATCTGCGCTCGGGCGCGGGCGCGGTGAGATGCTTGAATACTTTGAGCTTGACCTTCCCTATTGGGTGTTGCTGTGCTACCCAAACATTCACGTCTCAACCGCATGGGCATATGGCCGGATAAAGCCCGGTCATTCATCACCACAAAAAACTCTGCGGCAGATTATGGAAACCAATCTGAACCAACCCGAAGTGCTGGTGAAAGAATTGAGAAATGATTTTGAGGAAACAGTCTTTGCAGAATATTCTGAAGTGGCGGACGTAAAAAGAATATTGCTGGATGCCGGTGCAGTTTTCGCCTCAATGTCCGGCAGCGGTTCTTCTGTGTACGGGTTCTATCGGGAAGAGAAATCTGCGACTGATGTATCGCAACAACTGCAATCGAACGGCTACCTAACGTTCCTGACCGCGCCCGGTTTTAAAATCTAACTCATGTTACGCAAAAGATAGAACGCGGATGACGCGGAGTTAGCTGATACTCGCTGATTTAAATTGACTGTAATCGTCTGTTCGCCATTGACCAGATCATCGTGGCAAAAGGGGGTTTTCAAAGTAATAAGGGGTATGTTTTCTCCCCGGATTGTTTAGGGGTTCTTTCTCTGGAATCTTATCAGCGTGAATCCGCTGGATCAGTGTCATCCGCGTTCTATTTTGCCTTTCTTGCGTAACATCAGATCTAAGATGCTCTCCCTCAATTCCGAATAACTTCCGCACTTGAATTAATCAGCTCGCGGACACGATTGAGAATTTCTTCCGGCATATAGGGTTTTTGCACAAGTCCTTTGGCTCCGGCTCCCATCAAATTGCTGCGAAGCGTCGGGTCGATATAGCCGCTTGCGAAAATTACTTTCACTGCCGGGTTGATCTCCTTCATGCGCTGGAATGCTTCCCATCCATCTATTTTCGGAAGGCCGAGATCCGTGAGTACAAGCCCGATCTCCGCGTTGCGCTTCCTGTAGATGTCGAGTGCTTCTTCACCGTTCACCGCCGTGAGTACAACATAACCCTGACCTTGCAGCAAGCCTGTTACCAATTCGAGCAGCATCTCTTCATCTTCTACCACTAAAATTGTCTCCTTGCTTTTCTGTTGTCCGTCGAATTCGCCTGCCAGCCCCAACTCCATCTCCTCCTCCGCCCTTCTGATCGGAAAATATAAAGTAAAAGAAGTCCCGTTGTCGACATTACTTGTTACATCCACAAACCCCTTGTGACTCTTTGTTACACCGTACACGACCGCAAGGCCAAGCCCGGTGCCTTTGCCAATTTCTTTTGTAGTGAAGAACGGCTCGAACATTCTGCTTAGTACGTCGGGCGACATGCCCGTTCCTGTGTCGCTCACCCGCAAGCATGCATAGAGGTGATCGTGCGCCTCCGGAAAGCGCTCGCGGAGAAACAAGCCGTGAACCAACTCGGTTTCAATTGTCAGTGTGCCGCCGTTCGGCATTGCGTCGCGGGCATTCACGCACAAGTTCAGCAACGCCTGATGTACCTGGCTTGGGTCAGCAATGGTTGTAGGAAGCGCGACATCGAGCTTGAGAGAGAAATCGATGACCTTCGGGAACGTCTCAGCCAACATTTTGTGCAACTCTTCCACCACTAGGTTGAGATGCACCGGTTCAAACACCACCTCATCACGACGGGCAAATGTCAGGATCTGCCTTACGAGTTTTGCTCCGCGCTGAACGGCACGGTTAATCGTTTCTGCGCTTTTCAACTTTCTCGCAATCTCCTGGTCGCCTCTCATCAAGAGTTGAGCATGCCCCATGATAATTGCAAGAATATTGTTAAAGTCGTGCGCAATCCCCCCCGCCAGAGTGCCGATGCTTTCCATTTTTTGCGCCTGACGCAATTGCTCTTCAAGAAGCTTATGCCGCGTATTATCGAAAATGTAACCCTTGATTTCCAGAAGGTTGCCCCGTTCGCCGAACTTGCCAATGACATTCTGAATGATGTAGACGGGCGAACCATCGTGACGCCGCAGTTGAATCTCGTAATGCTCAAGCTTGCCGTTGAGACGAACCAGGTCGCGGACTTCCGCAAACAGCCGGGACTTCGGGTACAGTGCAATCAAATTGTATCTGAGCGCGTCGTCAACAGAATTGAATCCAAATATTCGCGCAAACGACATATTGCACGAAAGAAGCTTCCCATCCGGTTTGGAGATGAAGGCGCCTGCCAGGTCATCATTAAAGAATTCGCGGTATTTCTCCTCGCTGGTGCGCAGTGCTTCTTCGGCCCGCTTGCGTTCTGTCGTGTCGCGTGCAACGGCTACCGTTGCGGTGACATCGCCGCTTTCATCCTTCAGAATTGAGCGAGAGAGAGAGACAAAAAATTCGCTGCCGTCTTTCCGTCGGTGCAAACATTCACCGTCACGTTCTTCTTCTCCAACAATTGAGGCAGGCATTCCGAAAACTTCTTCCGCTGTGTACCCGTACGTTTCACAGAACGCTGTATTCGCAAAACGGATCATGCCGCTTATATCGGTAATGTATACGCTGTCGCTGATATGCATGATCGCATGGAGCAACATTTTCATCTGGCGGTCGGCCACATTACTGTGCACGGCCTTTTGAACAGTGAGGGGCAGAACACGGAGATATTTCCGCTCTGCATCTTTGATAATGTAATCATATGCACCGGACTTCAACGCTTTAACCGCAATTTCTTCGTTGCCCGCTCCGGTAATGATGATGAGGGGAATGCCTTTTGCCATCTCGCCAACATCGAACGCAGTACCATCGCCGAGATGATAGTCGGAAATGATGACGTCGAAGGTCTTCGATGCGAGAACTGTTCTCGCTTCATCGAGCGATTGAGCCATGTCGAATAGATAGGGAAGCTTTTCGCTTTCCACATGGCGTTTGAAAGCAATCTGGTCGACCTGGTCGTCTTCTATAAGAAGAACCCGGATAGACTCTACACCCTTCGGTAGCATTTTATTCAGGAAGTTCACTCAGAGTCCAATAAAGGTTTATGTTTCGTACAACGTCCACGAATTGCGGATAGCCTACCGGCTTGATCATATATCCGGCAACACTCAAATCAAAAGTCTGAAATCGATCTTGCTCGCCTTTTGATGTTGTCAGTACAACGGCAGGAATCCGGCGGAGATGTTCATCCTGCTTGAGCGCCCGCAACAATTCTATGCCGTTCATCTTGGGCATGTTCAGGTCGAGAATGATAATACACGGAAGCCTTGTTGTCTCATCGCGTAAATAGCGCAGCGCTTCTTCCCCGTTTCCCTTCACGACGAGTTGATTCATGACGTTGAGGTCTTTGAGCGCCCGTTTTACCGTCATCGCGTCTACCGCATCATCCTCAACCAGCAAAATGTTTTCGTTCGACTTCATTTCCATCGATTCCCCAATTTCAATTCTTTCCGTACGCGGGCCAGGTGAAATAGAATTTTGTTCCTGTTCCCACTTTGGATTCCAGCCAGACTTTACCGCCGTAGGTTTCCACAATCTTCTTCACGATCGTCAAGCCAATGCCCGTGCTTTCAAAATCATCACGTGGCGAGAGGGTCTGGAAAATCTGGAACACTTTGCCGAAATGACGTTCCTCAATGCCCGGCCCGTTATCGCCGACGCTGAATATCCAGTGGCCGTTTTCGCGTTCGCATCCAACTTCGATGATGCCTTCGGGTTTATCCATAAATTTGACTGCATTCGAGAGAAGGTTCTGAAATACCTGCTGCAACCGTGTCCTCTCTCCAATAATCATCGGCAACGGCTTTTGAATCTTCACTTTAATATGTTCCGGCGGCGCAAGCAACTCAATAATTTCCGGAACGAGTGTGTCAAGAGGGACAGAATGTTGTTCTTCTTTCATCCGACCGATGCGCGAGTATTTTAACACTCCATCAATCAGGTCGTGCATCCGCATCGTGCGTCCCAGGAGAATTTGCATCATCTTGTTTCCCTCTTCGCCCAGCTTTTCTCCATAATCCGTGGTAAGCCAGTTGACGAGCGAACCGATGCCGCGTAACGGAGCCTTGAGATCGTGCGAAACGATATAGGCAAAGTCGTTCAATTCTTTGTTCGTGCTTTCCAATTCTTTCATCAAGAGCGCTTGCGTTTCCTCCGCCTTCTTCCTCTCGCTGATATCAACATACATTGCGAAGAAACCCATTGTTTGCCCGCGCATCAAGATCGGGACAACATACAGAGTGACGTTGAATCTCTCGCCGTTTTTGCGTGCTCGCACTGTATCCGCCTGGACGCACTCGCCGGTAAGAACCTCCTGCAAAAGATTCCTGCCTTCGTGCCGAAGTTCGTCGGGGATGATGGTCTCGTAGAGGGGATGTCCCGAAATCTCGTTCAGCGAGTAGCCGAACATTTTCTGGAAGTAACCGTTCGCGTGAATCACGTTATCATGACGATCCGCAAGTACGATACCGATTGGGGCGTTTTCGAAAAGTTGTTCGAACCGCGTCTTCTCCATTAGAATGGCTTCCTCGGCACGCATCCGTTCCGTAACATCACGGAAAATTCCGCGGATGGAAACCACTGCCCCGTTTTCAACTCGACAACTGAGGCTACCCTCCACGGCCACTTCTCTTCCATCCTTTCCCACAAACACAGTCTGGAGGTGATTGAAGCGAATGCCGCTCACGACTTCTCTGAACATAGCTTTGAACCGGGGCGCCTCTTCGTCTTTTACAATATCGAACAGATTCAACTCTTTCATCTCGTCGGTAGCATAACCCAGAGTTTCCATCCAGGCACGGTTGACAAACTGGAATTTCAAGTCGGGCCCAACAGATTGAATCAGATCGCTTGCACTTTCAAACAAGTCACGGTAGCGCTCCTCGCTGATTTTCAATTCCCGTTCAGCCTGCTTTCGTTTCGTAATATCATAAGCAAGCACGAGCCGCGCATGGGGTTTACCCAGCACGTACAGCGAGCGCGACGTAATTTCAACGTCAATTACCGAGCCGTCTTTTTTCTTGTGCCGCCAGCTTTCTTCTGAATTCAATTCGTCGTTGTGGTCTTTGATGACCTGATCGAACACGCGTAAATCTTCTTGCGGTCGAATATCCCGTATCGTCAAGGAGAGAAATTCTTCATGCGTGTAGCCATATTGATAAACGGCCGTATCATTGGCGTCAATGATCTTCAGCGTGCCGAGATCATAGACCCACATGGGGTGCGGATTGGATTGGAACAGTTCTCTGTAATTTTCCTCGTTCCGAACCAGGTTTTCGTGCACACGTTCGAGAGTATCGACCATCGTGTTGAAGGCGGCAGCGAGGTGCCCGACTTCATCCTTCGAATTCACGTTCGCCCGCTGTTTCCAGTCGCCGGCGGAAATTTTTTCGGCTGTTTCGACCATCTTGACCAACGGCTTTGTAATCAGCGTGCTCAGTGCAACGACGAAAAGAATGCCGAACGCACCGATCAAAAGGCTGACCCATGCAATTGTCTTGCGGCTGCCTTCAATCTCAGCGTTCAACGCTTCCAACGAAAGTCCGAGGTACACCCGTCCGAGAAATGTTGCGTGAGAGGCAATCGGAGCGACTGTCTGATACGTAAGGCCGTCGTCCGAAATCCGCTCGGCAAAATCAGCGCTAACATAATTCAGTTCATTGGCGCGCGACGAGTCGAATGTTGCTATAACACGCGCTGAATCGTCCAGCACAATTACGTAGTCTACATGCGGGTTGTGTTTTGCGCTGATGACTACGTCGCACACGGTTGGGCGGTCGTCGAATTCCAATGCGGGGCTGATGTTGTACGCCATCATTGTTGCGATGCTGTTCGCCTTTTTAGCGGCGGCGGACATCGCCTGCTCTTCAAGACGGGCGGGGAAAAACCAGTAAATGAAAATGCAGATCACTGCAATCAGCATACTGATCGCGAACGTCAGTTTCGTGCGGACGGTGTATACCCAGTCCACCCATTCTCCCTTTGAAGAATTTCTACTCATCTCTCGTGTCACGCCGTTTGCGCTTTTGGAGTTTCCCCAAAACAGCGACAAAGCCGAATGAAGTTTTTTGTTTTTTCCAAAGCGACCTCACCCTCTACGAGGTCGTAGTCACGGTCTGGGCCGACATCACCGGCGTGTTCGGCGGCATGGTGATGGCGCGCACCCAGCTCGGCATCGGCTTCAATGAGTTCATCGAGCGCTTCGGCCAAGAGCTG
>JBBRUI010000260.1:0-6615 GCA_038247945.1 Bacteroidota bacterium
AAGAAGATTGCAGGCGAGATTGATGCATTTAATTCAATCAACTGGGAGGAATCAGTTCGTGCCGGAGTTGCATACGCCGATATCACTCCCATTTCTCGTGAGGTGGAACGTTCTCCCGAACTCATCGCCTCCGATGGACTTCATCCATCCGGTGCTCAATACACAGCTTGGGTGGAAATCATCAAACCAAAAGCATTGAAGGCTCTCGGCTTTACTATCGAAAAGGAAAAGAAATGAAAAGCCCGATCACGACTCATGTTTTGGATACATCATCAGGAAAACCTGCGGCGGGAATTCATGTTGTGCTTGAAATGCAAAGTGGATCAACCTGGAAGGAAGTCGGGTGGGGGAAGACGAATAGTGATGGACGAATTGTCGATCTGTTGAATTCTCAGATTATAGCAGGATCGTTTCGTCTTACATTTTCGACGGCAGAATATTTTCGAGCGTGGAATGATGATCGTGTTCTGCACTGAAAAGACGCTACGGAGAATTTGGATAGCTTGCTGATGATTTATATCCTCTTGAGTAAAGAAAGAAAGCCATACAGAAGAATCAAGCAGTACGCGGGCCATTAGTTTCTGTCTTTTCGAATCAGCTTCACACTATCAGTTTTTTTTCCAACTCTTCGTTGAAGGGATTCCAGCATCCTCCATATTTCATCTGCACGTTGTCCAGATGACCGGCGCCGGGCAGGCTTCCCTGGGATTTTTGTTCGCTTTGTTTTATCATGATCTCACCTTGTTGAGATAACTGTCTGATTCATGATAATGTCTTTCTTCTTCCTTTTCAACTCCTCCACAGCAAGCACAATCAACTCATTCGTTGCGGGCAAAGAAAAATCCGGTTCGATCTCATGATTCGCAACTGCTGAGATCGCATCCTTAATCGCAAGCCACGTTGACAGCGCAAGCATCAGAGGTGGCTCTGCAACGGCTTTGCTTTTACGGATCGTATCCGGCTGGGGCACATTCTGCAAAAGCTGTGTACGAAAATCCTTTGGAATATCCTGCACTGATGGAATCTTGTAGGTGTCCGGCGAATGCGTCATCAGGTTTCCTTTTGCATCCCACTTAATCTCCTCGGTCGTTACCCAACCGTTGCCTTGAATGTAGCCGCCTTCCACCTGGCCGAGATCAATCTGCGGATTGAGTGAATCGCCGACATCATGCAGAATGTCCGTCCGGAGAATTGTGTGATGCCCTGTAAGCGTGTCGACTAAAACTTCCGTACACGCCATCCCGAACGCATAGTAATGAAAAGGTTTGCCCCAGCCTTTCTCCTTATCCCAACCAATGTTGGGAGTTTTATAGAACCCCGTAGCGCTGAGGCTCACCTGGCGGAAATTCACCAGCGATATTGCTTCCGCGAATCCCATTCTGCGTTCGGAATGGGAAGAGTCGAAGATTGAATCGCACTCAAAGCGAATGTTTTGCTGAAGTGAAGGACGTTCAGGATTCTTTTCAGTGAAAATGTGTGCTAAAGTTTCTGCAATTCTTCCCTTCAAAGTATCCACAGCATTCTTCACTGCCATGCCGTTCAAGTCGGCACCTGCGGATGCAGCGGTTGCGGATGTGTTGGGGACTTTCGAAGTATTGGTTGCGTTTACTTTAACGTTGTCGAGACCGATACCGAATTCCGCTGCGGCGATTTGTTGCATCTTGGTGTGCAGGCCCTGCCCCATTTCCGTACCGCCATGATTGACGAGCATCGTTCCGTCTTTGTAGATGTTGACGAGCGCTCCCGCCTGATTCAGAAACGATGTCGTGAACGATATGCCGAACTTCACCGGCGTTAGAGCAAGACCTTTCTTGTAAAACTCGTTTCTGTCATTGAACTTATTAACAGCCTCGCGTCTTTGAAAATACTCTGCAGATGATACAAGTTGATCGTAGATGAGAGGGAGCCGATTGTGTTCAACTGTTTCTCCGTAGTGCGTAATGTTGCGCGATTCATCTCCATAAAAATTCTTATGGCGGATTTCAAGCGGGTCTTTGTGAAGGCGTCGGGCTATTCTGTCGATTATGGTTTCAATAACCGCCATGCCTTGGGGTCCGCCGAAACCGCGGAATGCCGTATTCGAGGGCAGATTTGTTTTCCACACGCGGGCAAGAACATGCATATTCGGAATGTAGTAGGCGTTGTCGGAATGCAGCATTGCCCGTTCCATGATCGCAAAGGAAAGATCTACCGCGCAGCCGCCGTCACTGTTCAATTCGATTTTAGCCGCAAGAAGATTCCCATCATCATCAAACCCTGCCTCGTACTTCGAAAGAAACCGGTGACGCTTGCCCGTCATAATCATATCGTCATCACGGAACAGCCGGATTTTTACAGGACGTTTTGTTGCATGGCATAAAAGTGCCGCCCAACATGCGGCATGGTTCCCCTGGGTTTCTTTTCCGCCAAACGCTCCACCGATGCGCCGGACTTCCACGACCACATCGTGTTTGCGAATACCCAGAACTTCAGCAATAAGCGCCTGTGTCTCGGATGGATGTTGCGTGGACGAGAAGACGTTGATTTCATTTTCTTCGCCCGGAATGCAGAGGCAAACTTGCGACTCCAGATACCAATGCTCTTGTGCGCCCGTTTTTAACTCGCCGGAGATTCGATGAAGGGTGCTCTGCAAAGCTGCATCGGCATCGCCTCGCTGCATCGTCCGCGGCGGACCGAGCAGATTATTTTTTGCCATCGCATCTTCGATGGTGAGAACGGGCTCGAGTTGTTCGAACTCTATTTTGATCAGTCGTTCAGCTTCACGTGCCTGTTCTTCTGTTTCAGCCGCAATCAAGAAGATTGCTTGTCCAACACAGACGACTTCAGTTTCCGCCAAACAGGGTTCGTCCTTGATCACAGGACCCATCTGGTTGTGTCCCGGAATGTCTTTGTACGATAAAACTGCATGAACTCCAGCTACGGCTTTGGCAGCAGAAAGATCGAATGATGTTATTCTCGCGTGCGCATGTGGACTATACACCACTCGTCCGACAAGAAGCTGATCGTTGACGTGCATGTCGTCGATATAAACAGCTTCGCCGGTTACATGCTTTGCAGCAGATTCATGGGGGGTGAGGCCGGGATTCATCGAGGCTTCCCTTTTTCTGGACTTGTTTCGCTCCAGAACTTCAGCAAAAGATTCCGTGCGGCGACTTGACGAAATTCCTTGCCGGCGCGGGCGTCACTGATTGGAGTGAAGTCTTTATCGATGAAAGGCATTGCTTGTTCGACTGTCTCGCGTGACCAAAGTTTTCCTTGCAAAAAATCTTCTGCCGATCTTGCGCGCTTCACCTGTTCAGCCATGCCGCCATACGCGAGTGTGACTGAGCTTATTTTGTTCGTTGAATCCAATTCAAGCCGGAAGCCGGCGCTTATGGTTGAAATGTCGAGGTCTTTGCGTTTCGAAACTTTGTACCACTTTATGATCGATTCAGGCGACGGTCTCGGCACAATGATCTCAACAATCAACTCATCGTCTGCGCGCACAGTTTTGCGATAACCTGTTATGAAATTCTCAAGGAGAACTTCTCGTTTGTCCGCAACACTTTGGAGTACAACCTTTGCTCCGTAGGGAATCAGCGCCGACAGCGTATCTCCGATCGGCGAAGCGGACCCTATATTGCCGCCCAAGGTCGCAAGGTTTCTTATCTGCACCGAACCAAAAACCCGGAACGTATCCCGAAGCGCAGGGAAGTTGACGATTGAACCTTCAATGCTTGACAAAGTCGCCGCAGAGCCGATGCGTAGACAATCGGGGTCATCTTGAATTTGCTGCAGTTCGTCAACAAGAGAAAGGTCGATGATCTTCTTAAGCAGCTCATGCTTTTTCGTAACGCGTAATGCAACATCAGTTGCTCCGCAGATAACCACCGCGTCGGTGTGTTGATGTTTTAGTGTGAGGGCCTCGAGCAGTGTACGCGGCTGGAAGTAGGTCTGATGTTTTGTTTCGATGAGTGCAGCGCTTCGTTCAATTGATCGAAGATGTTGAACTACGTTCGGTTCCCAGGATGTGAGCGAGTCGAGTCCGCAGTGCACGCACGACTTTGCGGAAGCCTCGACGATTGGCCGATAGCCCGTACATCGGCACAGATTGCCTGTTAGGGCGTCGTCAATCGTTTCCCGATTTGGTTGGTTGTGGTTCTTGTACAGTGCAAACATCGACATAATGAAACCGGGTGTGCAAAATCCGCATTGACTTCCGCCCGTCTCAACCATCGCCTGCTGTACCGGATGCAACGCTCCGTCGGCCGATTTCAGATTTTCAACTGTAACGAGTTGCTTTCCGTGAATCATGGGGAGAAAAACCAGGCATGAGTTCACAGCCGTATACTTGATTTTATCGCCTGCTAATTCCCCGAGCACAACAGTGCACGCTCCGCAATCGCCCTCGGCACAACCTTCCTTCACGCCTTTGTGAACCGGCAGGCTTCTAAGGTAGTTGAGCACGGTCGTAGTTGGGAGAACGGCGTCTTTAAAATCCTCGCTGATGACTTTGTTATCGAGAATGAATGAAACAGAAGAACGCATACGTTGAAGAAAATTGGAAGGAAGTTTCTTAGATTCTAATGGAAACTATGCAAACTCCTCTTTATTATCAATGAAACTGGAACCTCGGTAGTGACTCAATTGGATATATTTTTCTTTATTCGAAGGATTACTGCAAAGCATCTTTGTCGAAGCCCGTCCGCCAAGGATTGTCATTCCCGAATGCTTTTATCGGGAATCCAGAAGCAAGAAATCTTTGACTGGATTCCCGCTAACAACATGCGGGAATGACAGAAAGGGATGGAATGATGAAAGATCCAAACTGAGACACTACCGGAACCTCCGGGCGCTGTGAACCGACATCTTCATTGTCTTTCGAATGAAAAACAAGGCTCTATGGCAATTCGTATTGCAACGGCTTCAACAGGAGATTCCTGTCATGCTGCTGACTGTTGTCGAAAGTCGCGGGGCGTCCCCCGGCAAGGCGGGATTCAGAATGGCAATCGCTGCAGACGGTGAACGCCGGGGAACAATCGGCGGCGGCGTGATGGAAGTAAATTGGGTGGAGCAGTCGTTGCAACTTTTATCGCAACGCTCCCGGAATTCTGTAGTGCGAAAACTTTTTCATTCGCGGGAAACAATTCATGAAAAATCCGGATTGATCTGTTCCGGTTCTCAGACGATTCTGCTTACGCCCCTCTTTCAGGATTCCAAATCTATGGTTCAAGAAATAGTCCGGACATTTAATGAGTATAGAGCCGGAGGACTGCATATGTCGGGGCAAGAGTTTTCGTTCAACGCTCATCAACGATATTCATGTGACCGAAAGTTTGTGTATCGTGGGGAAGATGATTGGGAGTTAGAGGAAAACATCGGCGTCCTCGACACGGTCTATATTATTGGGAGCGGCCATGTCGGGCTGGCGCTTTCGCGGGTAATGTCGGCGCTGGATTTCAGAGTTGTTGTCATTGATGACCGGCCCGAAGTTGAAACGTTCAAGGACAACGCATTCGCACATCAGAAAATCACTTCTAACTACGACAACATTGGCAGCTACATTGCAGGAGATTCTCATGAGTATGTGGCGGTCGTGACTACTGCATATAAGAGTGATGAAGCTGCTTTGAAATCCATTATTGAAAAGCAAGTCAGGTATATTGGATTGATGGGAAGCGCGGCGAAAACAAAGCAGATCGTTGACGACTTGAAGAGTCTCGGGATTTCTAAAGAAAAGTTCAGCCGCGTTCGCAACCCCATTGGGCTGCCGATTGCAAGCCATACGCCCGAAGAGATTGCAATTAGCATAGCGGCAGAAATCATACAGGAACGAAATGGTTTGACCGGTCATGAGTCTGGAAACTGAACTTCTTCACGATATTTCTCTCGCCCGGTACACGACTCTCGGTTTAGGTGGAACGGCGAAGTATTTTTATGAGTGCGGGACTGCCGAACAAATCCACTCTGCGTTGGAAGTTGCAAAGCGTGAAGGACTCCGTGTCCACGTTCTGGGAGGAGGGAGCAACACCATTTTTCCCGACAGTGGATTTGACGGGCTTGTGTTAAAGATTGCGCTTCGGGGAGTTCACTTTGTTCACAATCGGGACAAGGTGCAAGCTGTTGCCGCCGCAGGGGAAGAGTGGGATGAATTCGTTGAGCTCTGCATCCAAAACAATCTTGCAGGGGTGGAATGTCTTTCGGGTATTCCCGGCTTAGTCGGCGCAACTCCAATCCAAAACGTTGGCGCATACGGACAGGAAGTTGCGGAGACAATTATTTCCGTCCGCGCCATCGATCGCCATACACTTGCTGAAGAGCAATTCAGCCGGGATGAGTGCATGTTCTCCTACAGACGAAGCCGCTTCAACGGGGAAGACGCGGACAAATTCATTATTCTGGAAGTTACATTCGAGTTGCGATTGTTCGGTGAACCGCAAATTAAATATCCTGAGTTGCGCCAGACAATTGACTTCACGGTCAAGCTCGACAGTCTGGCTGCCGGTTCAGCGAAGTTGCAGGCTATTCGGTCCGCTGTGCTTTCGCTCCGAAAAGGAAAATCGATGGTCATCGATCCCGTCGATCCAAACTCGCGTTCGGTGGGTTCATTCTTCAAGAATCCGGTCCTGTCCCGCG
>JBBRUI010000261.1:0-6614 GCA_038247945.1 Bacteroidota bacterium
ACTCTGAACCTTGATCCTGAAAATTCTATCCGATACTTTATGTTGACTTCGTTTCTCAAACTAAGTGACCGTGGTGTACTCCATAATGAAGACTACGGCCAGATGCTTTCGAGTACAACATGGAAAACCATTCCCTACGGTTTTGATCTTGGGTTCTATGGCTGTGAAGTCGACAATCCAGGATATGTACTAAATGAAATAAATTCCCTACCAGAAAATGTTCGACCAAAATACCAAGCTCTATACTACAAAATAGGCCGTGAAACATTTGGTTCGATCGACAATCTATACAAGATGCTTTTGGCTGTGGATCAGTTCCCTTTTGCTGTAGATAAAACTCGTCTCAAAAATTACTTGCGTCTGGCGTTTTACAAATATGCTACCTACTACAATAGCCAGAAATTTGCTAACAACATGAACCAGACATACCAAGCGAGCCCTATGGTATTACCTTTTTTGAATGATACGGAGGCTCAGGTTGCCGAAACAAATCTCTTTGTATCATGCCAACGTAATTACAAACCAGCTCCCCGACTTACCATAACTGTTACAAACCCAACACTATCTTTGGGTGATAATCGATACGGTAACATCGCAGCTCAAGGTAACTTGACGGTCAATATTACGCCCCTGGATGCTGATATTTATTTTAAAAAAAATAATGCCTTCACCACCGAAGTTATAAAGGAGTCATCTGGTATCCAGGATGGTGGGTGGGCATATACTCAATACAACCAACCTGTCGTGGCCACCTCTATTGCTGGACCATATTACATTCTTCCCAAAGGTCAGACAGCAGTATTCAATCTCACCTCAATCGCGGGCTTCGACGAAATGGCCGAGGGTAGGTATTACATTAGAATCCCACGGATGTGGTTAGGACAAGAGTACGGCCCTATCGATCTACCCGCCAATAAAACAAACAGCATTGACATCAGGACCGCCTCATCAAGCCGACCTACACTTACCTTCAATGAAAATCCAACAATGATGTTGTCTTATAATGGCTCAGGCCAAGAAACATCTCTTGATTCAGAATTCAAATTCACCATTGCAACAGCTGCAGAGGACATACAGGTAAACAAATTCGGGGCCTCGATATTACTCAATAATGATGGAAACGCTGTCATCTATGGGACAGTGGTATCAACCACAACTGATATTCAGTCTATAGATGGTCCTTATGGGCAAACATTCTACGTACTACCAAAGGAAACTAGCGCGCCATTTACAGCCAAACTCAGTTTAAATCCAAAAGTTATTTTTGGGGGACTGTACAAAGCTTCTCTATCAAACGTTAAATACTCCGTTAATGGCAGAAACTACAACCTGCTCACTCCCGAGAACACAACAAACTCGAAGGTTGTGGTAGGTGAGACCTCTCCGTATATCACTTCAATCGCCTATTCCGCCACTACTGGCAAAATTCTTATTACTGGTAAGCGGCTGAAAAACTCACTGATCTACATAGATGGAATTCAACGAACTATTCCAGGCACGATCTTTAGTGTTGACGGGACAACGATTGAGCTCAAAATTTCCTCGTTTCCAGGAAAGCACAACCTACAACTGAACGATGTACTGACTGGCTGGAGCAATCAAGTCGGGTTTAGTAATGACACTGCAACACCCGTCATCAATCCGCCCCAAGTGAAACCTGTACCTTACCCTTCAGTGACCCCGACATACACACCGACACCGTATGTGACCGCAACACCTACTCCAACAAGTGCACCTTCAGCAACTCCGACAACATCTGCTACACCTTCCCCTTCAGCGACACCATCTAGTACTGTTGCCCCAAACAGTACAGTTACTCCAGCGTACACCACAGCTCCTACACCAACATATACTTCGACACCAGCTCCAACCATCATCCCAACTTCGACTGCTTCACCAACAGTTTCTCCGTACTACACATCTTCGCCGACATACTCGAGTTCACCAACCTATTCATCCACAGTATCTTCGAGTCCTACAGGGAAAAGTGGTAACAAGAGCTGGATAGCGGCAGTACTAGAGGCCTTTGGGGTCAAACTGGATAGTTGGTTCTAACATCTTATGAAAAAATATACTCACATCATGAAATCTTCTCTATTACGCGGATCGGTAGTTCTTGGGATTCTGATTGTCTCCTGCTTGAGTATTGGCCCAAGTAAGGTGGGTGCCCAAACTTCTCCTTGTTTCTACTACAACAGCAATTGGTATCAGACACATCTAACATCAACGCCAAAGATCTCTACGGTAGCGTCCGAAAACACTGTTACTGTAGTGAATAATGCCAACCCAGCCAACCTTCTCCAGACTATTCCATTCAATGGAACATGTCAGGACCAAGCATACCCATATACCCCGTTTTTATTCACTCCTTCACACATTGTACTTTCGAACGGCACAAACGTGCTTCTCAAAGCTGGAGACCTGGGACCATTCAATACTGACGGCCTCCTCTCTTCACTCAAGGTTGATTTCTTGAGCACCCAAAGTGGCATTGTCTCCAATCTTGATGCCATAACCAATGAGATTGCAACCAAGGGTGCACTAACTATACGTGGGGTAGGTCCAGCGGGAACTAGTCCAGTCAATGTGACTGTGCCAATGACCAATTGTGTGAAGATTGGTGGTGATGGACCAATATGGATTACTTTTATGAGAACCTACAATATTTCGATCCCCACATTTATAGACGAACTCACAATGCTACAAAAAACGATTAACAGTACTCAGCCGTATAAAAAGTATTCTAACCAATTTAGTTTTTATATTGATTTTAGAAAATATGATGGGGCTACAATAGAGTCATCTGCTACCGTAGCAACCCAAGTAGAATATGAAGCACTAAAAGTTAGAATGCACACAGCATTTGATTCAACAAGTTGTGGATCAAATCAACAGGAAAAAATTATTATAAATAATGACACATCGACTCCTGGGTTTGCTATCGGTGGAGGCCATCTGAGCTTCATTTCACTCAGTTTTCTACAAATATTTCTAGACTATACAAACAACAAAGCCACACGGCCGCAGGCGATACTTCACGAGATATCACATGCATTTGCTGATCTATCAGATGAATATATTCGAACAGAATTAGGTCTAGGAAGTCTCATTGAAGCTGTATCTTATCATAATTGTACATCGAGACCGTCATCAGAATTTAGAAACTCCACTGACAATAAAATTTACGGGTCTGTTTCCACTGAAGGTTGTATGTACTTACGATCCAGAGATGTTACCCATCCAACTAAATATTATAGACCCAGTTCAACAAGCTTCATGAACACAAATGATATGGTCTATTTCTCACCAAGATTCAACGTGATCAGTTGCGGGTACGTAGTGGCAGCCATTCATGGCGAAGAACCAGTAAAAAAGAACGCCGAAAAATATTGGCCTGAGTGTAAAAATATAGATACGGAAAATTCAGAAATCCCTCCGATTTCACCTGCGCCACGTATAAACACAGTCTCTGGGCAGTCCAACTTATTCACCATTTCAGGTACCGGTTTTACCGCCACCGACAACGCCATCAAACTAACCTACGTGGCGCCACTCGCAGTAACCGATCCTCAACCAAGCTCACCTTGGCAAAACTTTGTTGCGGCTGTCGGGGAGGCGTTGCCACTGCTGAAGGCAGGGGCGCTGGATAGCGTTTCGCACAAACAGTAATTATTATATAATAACTTATCACCATGAATTATTCATTCCTTCGTGCGTTGGTTCTAATCTATGCTTTCAGTACATTCTTGGCTTTTTCAGAGCCAGCCTTTGCACAGACTGCTCCAACCCCGATTGCTCCGGGTACATACGAAGTTACAGGGCTTTCGAGCGATGGTACGTCTGTTACTTTCACTGCCCCACCAGGCATGCCTGCAGGACGTTACAAGGTTTCGGCTGGAGCATTCAACAGTGATTGGACGAATACTAACTTTACAGTAGATGTGCAGGCGTCGGCTGGGATACCTACAGATCCCACAGTTAATACTGACCCCTCTGCCACCTATAAATTGACCATAGTTGGATCTGCCAAAGGTAAAGTTACCGGTAATGGTCTCAACTGCGGTGCCATATGTACAGTGACACTGGTAAATGGAACCCCAATCACACTTACAGCTGCGCCAACAAGTGGAAATATCTTTCTAGGTTGGTCAGATGGCTGTGTTGACCAGACGCCCTGCTCATTTGCTTTATCACGGAACATGACCATTACCGCAAACTTCGTAAGCAACGGTTTGTCGTCTTCTCAACAAAATATTGGGACATTTGTACCAAGCTGGTTTGAAATCGTCGGACAAGATTACGTTGCCGCTCAAGGAACAACCGTCAAAGTCATCGGGCAAGATTTTGGTGCTGGATCTTCCGGAAATGTCGCTTTTATTTCCGATGTGAATACAGGAAAAACACTTGCCACGATTCCTGGAATAGGTAGTAGGGATCAAAAATATTTTTCTTTCACCCTTCCTGCAAACGTGAGTCCGGGAACGTATAACCTTTCATTCAGCGGATCGACCCTGTATGAAATCCCCTCAAACGGAGTGCGGTACTATCGCACAGACCTTACCAAACAAAGTAACATCAGCGACATTCGTATCGTTGCTCCGGCAGTAGCCCTCGCCCCAACTACACTTGTGGCCAAAGCTACAGTTGTCGGAGGAATTTCTCTAAGCTGGAAAGACCCTGCTACAAATGAAATTTCATTTGATATCACAAGGAAACTGCCAACACAGTACAGTTCGTACACTGACGTGCACACTATAGCAACAGTAGGACCGAATACTACTTCGTTTACTGATTATTCTATCCAAAATGGACAAAAATACGCGTACACCGTATCAGCTAACTATGAGACTCAAGGCTATAGATATAGCAGTATAGAAAGTAACCTAAGCACAATTTCCAATAGTCTGCTTCCAAAATTAACCGCAACTGCTGCCAGTCCCTATTCAATCAATCTTTCATGGACAGATGGAAATCCGTTGACTGCAGATGGTTCAAGTGTCCTTCCTGGTGGATATACGGTCAAACAAACAGACACCGGTATAGTTCAGGTGAACGGTTTGAGAAAGCCAACATACCTGGTTTCAAACCTTGATCCTGCAACAAAATATTGCTACATCGTGACCGCTATAAACTCTGTCGCATCGTACGAGGTGCCGAGTGCTTCTGTTTGTGCAACAACCCTTTCACCGAGTGCCGTATTGAGCTCTGGGGCAACAAGTCCAGTCAAAGGTACAGTTCCCTTTATTGTCACTACTGATGCCACCCACGTTTCTAGTATGGACCTCTACTACGCTGTCGGGACAGCTACCACCCCCGATCAAAGAGTGGGGACTATTTCTTCCGCTCCATGGAATTTCTCACTCGACACGACAAAAGGTATTCCCAACGGTATTCGTAAATTTTATGCAGTTTTGCATATCGGACAAAGCAACATAAAAACCGCAGTTATATCTGTAACCGTCAAAAATACTACACCCATAGTTCCTGGAGTGGATTCTCTCGATGCGTCAGTTGAAGCAGGTTCAGAGGATGTGGTGTCTGCCGGAACTTTTTCTCCTGGTTATTACTATGGTGCAACCGCTTCGGACTGGAAATGGACACTTGATCTTCATATGGGATCGCTCAAGACAATAAAATCAATCGGCATTGTTCGTACCGACGATTTCAAATATCAATGGTCGACTTCAGTTTCAACAATACAACCCTTGTTAGTCATGCGAGATGGAGTAAAACTCAATACCAAATACGGCCAAACTCTCGGTTCGTATTATGCTGGCGACAGTACTCTAGAGCTCTATGGACAACCCCATGCTGGAGAAACTGTCCCCGTTGGATATACGGTGACTGTAACTTTTACAGATGGAACAACAGTCTCAAAAACCTACACATACTACACTCTCAGTATTTCAGTACCATATGATTCCGGTGCACATACATATGTAAATTCTAGCTCAGGTAACTATTATTGTGATTCTGGAAACATCTTGGTGCACACCTGTAAATACACAGTTACTCCCGGAAAACAAATAACGCTCTCAGCCTATACACAAGAACCCAGGATTGCGGTATTTACAGGCTGGTCAGGCGCATGCACAGGAAAATCTAGTTGTGTGCTCACGCTCGATGGCGATAAATCAGTTTCTGCCATATATAATACTGGCTACTCTTCACCACCAGTGCCACCTCAAACTCCTACAACGACGAATATTTCTACTTCACCTTCCCCTTCAGTGACCCCGACATACACACCAACACCGTACGTGACCGCAACACCTACTCCAACAAGTGCACCTTCAGCAACTCCGACAACATCTGCTACACCAACTCCGGCAGTGACACCATATAGTACTGTTACCCCAAACAGTACAGTTACTCCAACGTACACCCCAGCTCCTACAGCAACGTACACTTCGACACCAGCTGCAACCATCACCCCAACTTCTACTGCTTCACCAACAGTTTCTCCGTACTACTCATCTTCGCCGACATACTCGAGTTCACCCACCTATTCATCTACAGTATCTTCGAGTCCTACAGGGAAAAGTGGTAACAAGAGCTGGATAGCGGCAGTACTAGAGGCCTTTGGGGTCAAACTGGATAGTTGGTTCTAACAT
>JBBRUI010000262.1:0-6611 GCA_038247945.1 Bacteroidota bacterium
AAAAAGGCACTGAGATTGATCAGTGCCTTTTGTTCTTCTACTTTCCCTCGGTCGTCACGGCAACTTCTTTTACCATGGCGCCGTGACGATTTTATATCCTGTCACGATCTAAAAAAGTACCACTGTTGCCTGCCCACCCAATTGTTCCATGAGGGCAGGCGGGTGTAACAGCCGAGAATGATCAATGCCTTTCCTTTTCTACTTTCACGTCCTGTCACGGCGCAGAGATGTAGCTTGGTTGCCGTGACAGCCGAGAAATCATCACTCCGGTAGCGCGTGGCGCCAAGTACAGAAAATCCAGTGCCATTTTTTTATTGTCTACATTGTCTACATGTAGAATGCCCACCTACCTCAACGCTTCATCCCTCGTCACGTCTATCGGGCCCATCTCCCCGATTAGTTTGTGATCAGGTGATTACTTAACACTTCGCGCAACACATTGCAGACTGTATCTACATGTTCTCGTTGAGCAATCAAGGGCGGAAGGAAACGAAGAACATTTGTGTGCGTACAGTTGATGATGATTTTGCGTTCGAGCATCGCATCGACAATTGCTTTCCCCGGAAACGAGAGTTCCATTCCCAGCATCAGTCCTTTGCCGCGGACTTCTTTGACAGAGTGAGGGAGTTCGATCTGAATGTTCCTGAGCCGCTCAAGAAAGTAAGACCCGACCTTCTCAGCATTCTTCATCAGTCCGTTCTCGACGACTTCGGTCAGCACAACTTTTCCTGCGGCACACGCGACGGGGTTGCCACCGAACGTTGTGCCGTGGTTGCCGGGCTGAAGTACATCCTTCAGTGTCTCACTCACAAGAATTGCCCCAAGCGGAAGTCCGCCGCCGAGAGGTTTCGCAAGTGTCACGATATCCGGTACCAGTCTGTAATGTTCTCCTGCCAGAAATTTTCCTGTCCGCCCGATTCCCGATTGCACTTCGTCGACGATAAGTAGAAAGCCGAATCGCTTCTTAAGGTTGCTGAGAAGAGCTGCGAACTCCGGACTTACCTCGTTGATCCCGCCTTCACCTTGGATGCATTCAAGGAATACCGCCGTGGTCTTGCTGCTTACCGCTGATGTCAGAGCTGCAAGATCGCTGAATGGAATATTCACGCAGCCTTCCAGAAACGGACCGAATCCTTCGCGATAATCGGCGTTCGTCATCATAGAAAGCGAGCCCATTGTCCGGCCATGAAAGCTATCCTGCATGGTCACGACTTCCGACCGGCCGTTTGCATTGCCCCATTTGCGTGCAAGCTTCAACGCGCCTTCACATGCCTCCGCTCCGCTGTTACAGAAAAAAACTCTGCTGAATCCTGTAATCTTCTGCAACATCTCAGCAAGCTCAACCTGAGGCTGCTGCACAAAGTAATTCGAAACATGGATGTACTTGCCGGCTTGCTCAACGATTGCAGCTTGCAATCCTGCATGTCCGTAGCCGAGCGCATTCACCGCCACGCCGCCGAGGAAGTCCAGGTATTCATTTCCCGCCGTGTCGTAGAGAAACATTCCGCGTCCGTGACTGACATCGACGGGAAGGCGTTTGTATGTGTGAAGGATGGAGTTGAGTTCCCGTTCGTGGAGTGTCATCGGTGTCGTTCCTGAAATTCTCTAAATTCTTCTTGCATAATCATACAAGAAAATGTATAATAATGCAAGACAAGTTACTTCAGGAAAGAGAAATGATTCACGTTGGCATCGTTGGGGCATCGGGATATTCGGGATTGGAGTTGTTGAAGCTTCTTCTTCAGCATCCCCATGCGCACATCGAAAAACTTTTCGGCAACGCATCGAACGGCAGGAGGATCGAAGATGTACACTCATCACTTCGACGAATGATGTCGATGGAGATTGAGCAATTTTTCCGGACGGCCTTAAAAGGTTTGGATGTTGTATTCGTATCAGTTCCGTCAGGACAGGCAATGTCCATTGTTCCCGAAGCTCTCGCATCTGGTTGCCGGGTTATTGATTTGGGCGGCGATTTCAGGCTTGCCGATGCATCCATCTACCAAAAATATTATGGACATGAGCACACCGCTGCGGGATTTCTTGGAAAATCTGTGTACGGAATGAGCGAATGGAATTGTGAAGCGATCAAGTCGGCGAAACTGGTGGCGAACCCCGGCTGTTATCCGACAAGCGTTCATCTCGCGCTACTTCCGTTGCTGAAAGCGAGATTGCTCGGATCAACTCCGATTGGCATTACATCCTACAGCGGTACGTCGGGCGCAGGAAAATCCGTGACCGAAAAGATGATGTTCACGGAAGTGAATGAAAGTGTACGTGCATACAAAGTCGGGAATCACCAGCACATTCCTGAAATCCAACAATACTTGGAGACGTTCAGCGGAGTGAACGCCGCATTTACGTTCGTGCCGCATTTGCTGCCGGTGAGTCGGGGAATCTACACGACCATACACGCGACCGTGAAAGCAGGAACAACGCAAGCGCAAATAGCGGATGCATTTCAGTCAAGCTACGCATCAGCACCGTTTGTTCGACTCGTTCCCGGCATTCCCGAAATGAAAGATGTTGAGCATACAAACTTCTGCGATATAGGGTTCGTGCTGGACGAAGAGAAGCTTGTCGTTTTTTCCACGATTGATAATCTCGGTAAAGGCGCCGCGGGACAAGCGGTGCAGAATATGAACTTGATGTTCGGTCTACCACAAACAGAAGGGCTTCTTCCATGTTATCAGCAACTCTCCAAGACGAGCTAACAATCACAGAAGAGATGCGCGACGGCATTACGCTCGCAAAAGGATTTCGCGCCGTCGGTATTCACTGTGGCGTGAAGAAAACAAAAAAAGACCTGGCGCTTATCGTCTCGGATGTCCCGGCTGTTGCCGCGGCAGTTTTTACCCTCAACAAAGTACAGGCTGCGCCGGTGGTGTTGAGCAAGCAACACTTTGGAATGAGAAAAACCTTCCGGGCAATTGTCGTGAATAGTGGAAACGCTAACGCCTGTACGGGCGAAAAGGGGTTTGAGAATGCATGTGCGATGGCTGACGCGACAGCAGAATTACTCGAAGTCTATCCGTCAGAAATCTTCGTCGCCTCTACAGGCGTTATCGGTGAGCAGTTGCCGATTGAAAAAATATTGGCCGGCATTCAAAGCGCCGGGACGATGATAAGCGAGCAGGAACACGAAAGCGCGGCTGAAGCGATCATGACAACTGATACCTTCAAGAAGGTCGCCACCGCTTCGTTTGAGATCGATGGGCGCAGGGTGAACATCGGAGGGATTGCAAAAGGTTCGGGCATGATTCATCCGAACATGGCGACGATGCTGGCGTTTATCACGACGGATGCTGCGATTGATCATGAAGCGTTTCAATTCCTTCTCAAAGAAAAGGTGAATCAAACATTCAATCGCATTGTTGTGGATGGCGACACCAGCACGAACGATATGGTTATCGCTCTTGCGAACGGTGAGTCCGGGATTGCACCGCTACAGCCTGAAACAGATGGTTACGCAAGGTTTGCTTTGGAACTCGAACGCGTATTGAAAAAACTCGCTCTTGATGTTGTGCGGGATGGCGAGGGCGCGACAAAGCTGATCGAGATTCGTGTTGAAGGCGCAGCATCCAACGCTGACGCAGTGAAGGGTGCGAAGTCCGTTGCGTTGTCGCCGCTTGTCAAGACGGCAATTCACGGAGAAGATGCGAACTGGGGAAGAATTATTGCCGCTGTCGGATACGCCGGTATTGAATTCGATCCTTCGAAAGTTGAAATCCTCGTAAACCATACTCCGATTCTCGGGCAGAATTTTACGGTCACCCTCACAAACCAGGAAGCGAACCAGACTCTGAAGCCTGAGTTTATTGAATTGGTTATCCGGCTTCATGCGGCGCAGGGAATTGCAACAGTGTGGACATGCGATTTTTCCGAAGAGTATGTCATCATCAACGGCAGTTACAGATCGTGAACGATACGCTGAAGAAAGAAGACGTTCTGATTGAAGCGCTGCCGTACATCCAGCAGTTCGAGCGGACGACGTTTGTTATAAAGTACGGTGGCGCGACGATGGAAGATGAGGGGCTGAAGCAAATGGTTGCGCAGGATGTTACTCTGCTTCGCAAGATAGGGATTGAGATTGTTGTAGTGCATGGCGGCGGAAAAGAGATCACTTCTCTTTCGAACCAGTTGAATCTGAAAACAAAATTTGTGAACGGCCAGCGTTACACAGATGAAGAGACGAGAGATGTGGTGCAGATGGTTCTTGCCGGGTTGATCAACAAGGATATCGTGCGGCGAATAAACATGCACGGCGGCAATGCCGTTGGCGTGAGCGGAATTGATGCAAAGCTCTTAATCGCAAAACGCTACATGACGGAAGATCTTGGATTCGTCGGAGAAGTTACGAGCGTGAATGCATCGTTCATTCGCTCGATGCTTCACGACGGATTCCTTCCCGTGATCGCACCGCTGGGAGTTGATGATGAGGGAACGGTGTATAATATAAATGCCGATGTTGCGGCGGCGGAGATTGCAAAATCGCTCTCTGCAAAGAAACTTATATATCTGACGGACGTTGAGGGAATCCAGCTTGGTAAAGTGCTGGTAAAATGTCTGACCGAATCCGACGCCAGAAATCTCATTAAAGAAAAAGTTATTCATGGCGGAATGATTCCGAAAGTTGAATCTGCGCTGGATTCGTTGAAGGCGGGAGTCGGGAAGGTTCATATAATAGACGGACGGTCACCGCATGCATTGCTGCTGGAGATTTTTACGATGGAAGGTGTCGGGACAGAGATTGTGCATTCAAACTAAACCCTGAGCGGAGCGAAGGGTCTCAATCTTTAACGATGTCCCAGTGAAACTAAACCAGATGTGATGCAAGTAGCGCAAGAGTTATCCACAGAACGAGATGCTTCGCTCTGCTCAGCATTGAGGGAAAGCCGATTATGAGCAAACAGGAAATCGCCAAACGTCATTCCGTCATCAGATCGCTGGTAGCGTCGGAGGAAATTCCCAACCAGACTCAATTGGCGAAGGAACTCAAAGCGAAAAAAATCCATGTAACGCAGGCGACGCTATCACGTGACTTGGTGGAGTTGGGCATAATCCGTGTTCCGACCGAAAATGGTTACCGGTATGAGATGAAATCCAGCGAGCCTGATGCAGTGCTTCAGGGATTCACTGCGGAAGAAGTTATTTCAATGAATGCAAACGAACAACTTATTATCATCAGAACTTTCCCGGGGCGGGCGCAAGGCGTTGCGTTTCTTCTGGATGGGAAGAAGGATCCCGAAATTCTCGGAACGATTGCAGGCGATGACACGATCATGGTTGTTCCGAAATCTGTTAGACGAATTAAAAAGACAATCACAAACATTACTCAACATCTGGGACTACAATAAAATGGCAAAGCAAAAAATAGTTGTCGCCTATTCGGGCGGACTCGATACATCGGTGATGGTACATTGGTTGAAGGACCATTACGATGCGGAAATCATAACATGCACGGGAAATCTTGGACAGACAAAAGAGAGCGCATCGCTTCATGAGAAAGCGACGAGCGCGGGGGCCTCAAAAATACATTACCTCGATTTGCGAAAAGAATTTCTTGAGGAATATGCATTTCCCGCCTTACAAGCCGGAGCCTTGTACGAAGAGGCTTACCCGATGGCAACCTCAATCGGACGTCCGTTGCTGGCAAAGACGATGGTGGAAATAGCGCGCAAAGAAGGCGCAACAATGATCGCGCACGGCTGCACAGGCAAAGGAAACGATCAGGTACGGTTTGAAGTTTCAATCGGCGCGCTTGCCCCGGATATCAAAGTTCTTGCGCCGCTCCGCACGTGGGAGTTTAAGTCCCGAGAAGAAGAGATTGAGTACGCGGCGGCGAACGGTATTCCGGTTTCGGCAACAGTGAAAAGTCCATACTCTATTGATGAGAATCTGTGGGGCACAAGCATCGAGTGCGGCGCTCTCGAAGACCCAATGGTTGAACCACCATTGGATGCATTCCAGTCCACCACGGCGCCTGAAGCAGCGCCGGATGAACCGGCTGAAGTAACGATCGGATTTGAAAAAGGAATTCCGGTGAGCATCGATGGCCAGGAGATGGACAGCATTTCGCTCGTTGTGTTTCTGAACTCGCTTGGCGCAATGAACGCAATCGGACGGATCGATCTTGTCGAAAACCGTTTGGTTGGGATCAAATCAAGAGAAGTATATGAAGCGCCGGGCGCGAGCATTCTTCACTTCGCACACAAAGAACTCGAGCGGCTCACGCTGGATAAGAGTGTCGCACATTATAAGGCGCTCGTCTCGCACGAGTACGCGAACCTGATCTATAACGGACTCTGGCATTCACCGCTGCGTACGGCGCTCGCTGCGTTTGTTGAGAAGACACAAGAGCGGGTTACCGGAATTGTGAAAGTACGTTTGTATAAAGGAACTCTGCGAGTTGTTGCGCGCACTTCGCCGTATTCACTGTACGACCCGATGCTTGCAACGTACACGGCGGAAGATCAATTCGATCACACCGCTTCGGAAGGATTCATCAAAATATACGGCCTGCCTCTGAAGACATATAACCGAGTTGCATCAAGTCAGAACGGAACAGCAACAAAACACGAGCAGTATGCCGCTGTGGAATAGCCGTTTCA
>JBBRUI010000263.1:0-6569 GCA_038247945.1 Bacteroidota bacterium
AGCCCGCGGAAGTTCTTGCATTGTTGAAATCAAAAGGCGTGCTGCTGACGTTGGGAAATTGGATGAGTGTTCGCGCAGTGACGCATCTTGACGTGTCGATGCCGGACGTTCAAAAAGCTGTCGCCGTCTTTCAGGAATTGTTCGGTTAAGCATGGTCGCCCGATCAAAATTCAAACATAAAACCCAGGTCGTCGTCCGGAACAACGAGATCGATTGGCAGGGCATCGTGCACAACGCGGCGTACCTACATTACTTTGAAGTGGGACGAATGGGATATTTCGATATGATTGGGTTTCCGATTGTCGTCGATCCACGGGAGTTGGAATTGAAAGTGGTGATTGCCCGGAACGAGATCGATTACTGCTCACCCGCCCGGTTCAATGAGACTCTCGATGTGTACACCCGCATTGCATGGATTCGCAATTCAAGTTATGCGATTGAAGGGTTCATCGAAGAGACAAACACGAAGCGTCTGGTTGCCGAAAACGTTTCTTTTCATGTTTGGCTGGACAAGAATACGGATAAGGCGATTCCGGTTCCGGAATCCTTTCGAGCAAGGGTACGGCAATTCGAAGGAGATGATGTCATAATTCAGCCGTTGACAACCAAAGTTTAATTTTGTTGGAGATGAAATGAGACGAGCACATTGTATAGCAGGTTTGATTTTTTGGGTGGGCTTAGTTCTTATGAACGCCGCTTCCATAGGTCAGACAAAAGAGGTTCACAATGAATTCAAAAAGTATTTTGATAAGGCGAACGTTCAAGGATCCTTCTCTTTGTATGATTTGAAGAACGACAAGTACATCATCTGCAATGGAAAGCAATTCAAAGAAGGCTTCACTCCCGCTTCGACATTCAAGATCTGTAATTCATTGATTGGCCTGGAAAAAGGCGTTATCCCCGACGAAAACTTCGTTATTAAGTGGGATGGAGTGAAGCGTGAACGGGCGGCTTGGAACGCAGATCAGGATTTGAAAACGGCGTACAAAAATTCCACCGTCCCATATTATCAGGAACTCGCCCGGCGGGTTGGTGGTGAACGAATGAAGATGTGGCTCGACAAAGCGAACTACGGCAACCGCGACACTTCAGGCGGCATAGACCGGTTCTGGCTTGATGGCGGCATGCGGATTACGCCGGAACAACAGTTGGATTTTTTGAGACGATTGCATAAGAATCAGCTTCCGTTTTCGAAACGCTCCATCGATATCGTGAAAAAAATGATGGTGGAGGAAGAAACGCCTGAGTTTACACTCCGCACAAAAACCGGATGGGGACAGCAGGAAGGAAAAGATATCGGCTGGTATGTTGGTTACGTGGAGAGAAACGACAACGCGTACTTCTTTGCAACCTGCATTCAAGCAGCTAATGCTAATGACGAATTCCCGCGCAAGAGAAAAACAATCACACGAGCAATTCTTTCTGACTTGAAGATTCTTCCGTCCGAATCAAACAGCAAGTAACCATCATCAATCCAACTTCTTTCGATGAACTGCCAGACTGCAAGTTCTATCATCTGGTTCGATCATATTTAATCATAACGGAAAAATTATCTTGATCGTGGGTTGAAGCCGGATACCTGGCTAAGTTTTTCCCATAACTCGCGTTCGTTATCATTTATCTTTTCGGGTATCTGTACCTCGATGACAACATACAGGTCGCCCCGTTCTCCGGTTTTATCTTTCGGTAAACCCTGACCACGTACGCGAAGGTGATCAGCGTTATTTTTACCGGGAGGGATGCGAACCTTTACTTTGCCGGTGAGTGTTGGTACAGTGACGCTCGTTCCAAGCACTGCCTCCCACGGAGCAAGATCGAGATCGAAGTAGAGATCCGAACCTTCCACACGAAAATACGGATGAGCGCCGAAACGCACGTGAAGTAAGAGGTCCCCGGCTGCGCCGCTTCGTGTGCCTTCGTCTCCTTTTCCCTGAAGGCGGATAATCTGCCCTTCTTGTACGCCGGGAGGAATGCGGACTTTGAATGAATGTGTGTCGCTCTTGCCTGTCCGCGGATTTGTGCGTTGAAGCGAAATGGTTCGTTGCGAACCGTTCATTACTTCATCCAGAGTGACGAGGATATCGCCTTCAATGTCGTGGCCGCGAGCCGGACCGCGCCTGCCGCCGAATTGAGTTCCTGTCAAATCATCGGCGGAGGAGGGAAATCCGGAATGTTGTCCGCCGCCAAAGAACTGTTCGAAGAAATCACTGTACCCGGTTCCATCGAAATGGAATTCAAAACCTTGGGAGCCATCAGCACTTCGTCCGGTTCGACTTTGTTGTCCGGCGGGAGGAGGGGCAGCCCCATGTTTCCAATTCTCGCCAAGCTGATCGTACATCGTGCGCTTCTTCGGATCGCTTAGCACGTCATATGCTTCGCTGATCTCTTTGAATTTTGCCTCACCGGCTTTCTTGTCCTTTGCAACGTCCGGATGATATTGCCGCGCCAGCTTGCGATATGCCTTCTTGATTTCATCATCTTTTGCAGAACGTGACACTCCCAGCGTTGTGTAGTAATCTTTGAATTCAACGGCCATTCGATTTTCCTTTTGGGAGACTCAGATCGTTAATGATAACTTTGGCGGCGGAACACATCATCACCGCGACGATATCCGCGTTGGAACACTTCGAGCACGCAGTGGTCGGGCCGGGATGAATCGTGTGATGACTTATCAGCAAGTGACTTACGTACTCTCGACGGGTTTTCCTTTCGAAACAGTTCTTTTAGTCGTCGTTCCGCCGGAAGACTCGAACACCAGTTCTCCTTTTTTCAGATCGACCGTCACTCGCGTTTTGTCCTGTACCTCGCCGGAGAGAAGCTTACGCGAAAGCGGCGTTTCGATATGCCGTTGCAGGAATCGCTTGAGAGGCCTCGCTCCATACACAGGGTCGTATCCTTCCCGGGCAACGTGTTCTTTTGCGTCTTGAGTGAGTTCCAATTCGATGTCACGTTCGGTTAATCTCGAACGAAGCAATTCGAGTTGGAGATCGACAATTCGTTCAATCTCAGCCAGCGTAAGCGGCTTAAAGAGAACAATGTCATCAACACGATTAAGAAATTCCGGCCGGAAGTGCGTCCGCATTTCGTTCATTACTCTCTTGCGAATATCGTCGGATATCTCTCCGGTTCTTCCCGCGTTCTCAATGAGCAACGGACTGCCGATGTTTGAGGTCATGATGATAATCGTGTTTTTGAAATTCACCGTTCGTCCGTGACTGTCCGTAAGCCGACCGTCATCCAAAATTTGAAGCAGCACATTGAATGCATCGTGATGCGCCTTTTCGATTTCATCAAATAAAATTACGCTATACGGTTTGCGCCGGACTGCTTCTGTCAACTGGCCGCCTTCCTCGTATCCCACATACCCGGGTGGCGCACCGATAAGCCGTGCCACGGCATGCTTCTCCATGTATTCGCTCATATCGATACGAATCATGTTATCCTCGCTGTCGAACAGCGATTGAGAGAGCGCTCTTGCCAGCTCGGTCTTTCCCACGCCGGTCGGCCCCAGAAATATAAATGAACCGATAGGCCGCTTTGGATCTTTGATTCCTGATCGGGCGCGAATAACAGCATCAGCGACAGCTTGCACCGCTTCATCCTGGCCGATGACCCGCTCATGGAGAATTTGGTCAAGCCGTAAGAGTTTTTCTTTTTCTCCCTCAAGCAGTCGGCTAACGGGGATCCCGGTCCAACGCCCAACGACGTCAGCAACTTCATCGGCAGTAACTTCCTCCTGAAGAAGGCGGGGTCCCTGTTTGCCGCCCGCGGCTTTTGTCTCAAGCTCTTTGAGTTGCTTTTCCAGTTGTGGGATTTTTCCGTATTGATATTCGGCTACGCGGGCGAGATCGCTTTGGCGTTGGGCTTTTTCCATCTCATTGCGGGCGAGTTCAATTGCCTCACGTGTTTTCTGGATTTCGACAAGCGAGCGCTTTTCGTTATCCCATTGTGCTTTGAGTGCATCGCGCTGATTCTTCAGGTCGGCCAGCTCTTTTTCGAGCGCCTTCAAACGATCTTTGCTAGGCTGATCTTTTTCTTTCTTCAGAGCTTCACGTTCGATTTCAAGCTGCATCACCCGTCGCTCCAACTGCTCAAGTTCTTCCGGCATGCTTTCCATTTCTGTGCGAAGCTTTGCAGCAGCTTCGTCCATTAAATCAATTGCTTTATCAGGAAGAAACCGATCGGATATGTAGCGATGCGAAAGTTGAGCTGCCGCGACAAGCGCCGCATCCTGAATACGAACGCCGTGATGCAATTCGTAGCGCTCGCGCAAGCCACGTAAAATGGAAATCGTATCTTCAACTGTGGGCTCCTCTACCAGCACCGGTTGGAAGCGCCGTTCGAGCGCAGCGTCCTTTTCAATATTCTTCCGGTACTCGTCAAGAGTTGTTGCGCCGATGCAATGCAATTCGCCGCGGGCAAGCATGGGCTTCAGCATATTGCCGGCATCCATTGCGCCCTCAGCTTTTCCTGCGCCGACCATTGTATGTATTTCATCGATGAAGATGATGATCTGTCCCTGGGCTTTGGTGATTTCCTGGAGCACGGCTTTGAGGCGCTCCTCGAACTCGCCACGGAATTTTGCACCGGCAATAAGCGCGCTGAGGTCGAGAGAAATAAGTTGCTTGTCCTTTAGACTGTCGGGCACATCGCCTGCAACAATCCGGCGCGCAAGTCCTTCAACGATTGCTGTCTTGCCAACGCCCGGCTCGCCAATGAGCACCGGGTTGTTTTTAGTTCGGCGTGAGAGGACTTGAATGCAACGGCGGATTTCGGCATCGCGCCCGATCACCGGATCGAGCTTATTCTGCCGGGCCATTTTCGTAAGGTCGCGGCCGTATTTCTCGAGTGCTTCGTAGGTCGCTTCGGGGTTGGCACTTGTAACACGCTGGTTGCCGCGGACTTCAATCAGCGCATTCAGAAATCCATCACGACGAATATTGAGCGACTCAAGAATTTTACCGATGCCTGTCGTTGCCGGTTCATCGAACATGGCAAGCACCAGGTGCTCAACACTCACGTATTCGTCCTTAAGTCGTTTCGCCTCGTCCTGCGCTTTGACCAGCATTTTGTTAAGGCGCTGTGTAATGTAAACTCCCTGGCCTGTCGTGGTATCTCCACTGACCCTGGGCAAACGATTGAGCTCTTCTTCAAGCTTGGATTTCAGCAAGTCCGGAGAGACTTTAGCCTTTTCAAATAATCGTGGCACAAGTCCGTCTTCTTGTTCCAGCAGTGCGAGCATGAGATGCTCGACATCAACCGCCTGATGCTGGTTGCGCGTGCCGATGTTTTGAGCCTCCGCGAGTGCGGCTTGAGATTTTTCTGTAAATTTACTGAGATCCATAAAATTATCCGCTATTGTCCCATGAAAAGTAGGTCAGAATCTGCTGCAAAGCAAATCCTTCGGAGGGTCGCCAAACTCTGTATTCAGAAACAAAAACATGAATGGTAATTGAGTCGGTTCCGTAGCAGGTTGGTTCTCCATCGTGTTCCAACTATTGCAGCTATTAAGATTGCATACACATGAGAAAATACATCTTGCTTATAGTCCCGCCTCTACGTATGTTTATTCGCCCTCTGAAGTAGCCCGTAATGGGCTATTTTTATTTGGTTGGCTCGATGAAAGGAAGTTTTGCGTTATTCTGCATGGTATCCGAAGATCTTCATAAGCTTGTAGAGGACTGTTCCGCAGTCTACTCTGCTCATGTAATCGATATAACTATTCGGGGTTCGCACCATCGTTCGATTATCGAAATTTTTGTAGATGCCGAAAACGGGATTACGAGTGAACTTTGCTCCGGTATAAGCCGGGATGTAGCAGAACAGCTTGATGCCCGTGACCTGATCAAGGGATCGTACGAACTGGTTGTTTCATCGCCGGGAATTGACCGGCCCCTTAAGTTTCCGTGGCAGTACAAGAAACATATTGGCAGGAAGCTCGAGTTGAAAATACAGAGAGAAGATGTTAGCCGGCTCTACAGCGGCAAACTTTTGAACGTAAATGACGAAGGCGTGACATTGCAGGTTGGAAAGGCGGGAGAAGAAATTGCAGTTTCTTTCTCTTCCATCCAACAGGTTATTGTGAAGTCGCCATGGTAAGCTAATTTTATTTGGAGGTTGTAATGAATTCTGAGATTGTCGAATCATTTTCTTCGATGGTTCGGGAGAAAGGCATCGATAAAGATGTCCTTCTTTCTATCGTGCAGGAGGTCTTCTCGATGATGGTGCGTAAGAAATACGGACTTGATGCCAAGTTTGACGTTGTCGTGAATATGGAAAAGGGAGACATCGAAATTTTCCTTGAGCGGGAAGTGGTTGAAACAGTCGAAAATCCCGCCACCCAGATTGATGTTGCAACAGCCCGTGAACTTTCCGGCGAGAAGCTGGACATGGGTGAGGATTACGTCGAGGTTGTTCCGCTTGCATCATTCGGACGCAGGCTTGTTGTGAGTGCAAAGCAGAATTTGAATCAACGCATTAAAGAAATTGAGCGTGAGAACGTCTACAACGAATACAGTAACACGGTGGGCGAAATTGTTGTAGGGGAGATTTACCAAATTCGCCGCAAT
>JBBRUI010000264.1:0-6548 GCA_038247945.1 Bacteroidota bacterium
CGAAGTCAGCGAGTAAACTGGCTTTGCATTGGCTAGCGGTGGATAGTCTAGCCGTACGCATTCGCCGCCATCTATAATGATCCCAAGAAACAAGACAGACAAAACAGCTCGAGTAAGTTAAAATGAAAGTATGGAAAAAAGAAGAGTTTTCAAACCAGAAGAAAAGGCCAAGATCATTATTGAGGTCTTGAGAGAAGAAAAAACGCTGAATGAGATTGCTGCAGAGCATGATATTCATCCAAATCAGCTGAGTCGGTGGCGGGCTGAATTTGTAAGTAATGCCGGTAGGGCATTTAATAAGGAAACGGATGAAGTAGAAAAGGTCAAGCATTCATATGAAAAGGAAAAAGACGAACTACTTAGGCAAATCGGGCAACTTTCATATGAAGTGACCTGGCTTAAAAAAAAATCTGGTCGAATCTAAATCACGTGACGATCGAATCAGTCTGATTGATAAAGAAGACAAGCGCTTGAGTATTTGCAAACAAAGCGAGCTGTTAAACATTAATAGGACAAGTCTCTATTACAAGCCGGCATCGAGAAGCAATGTTGAGTTCATGATAAAGTGGCGGATTGATGAAATATACACGAAGCACCCGGAATATGGCTATCGTAGAATGACTGTCATTTTAAATAGGGACTACGGCGTAGGCATCAATCGCAAACGAACACGAAAATACATGCGTGAAATGGGTATCCACGGGTTCTGTCCTGGCCCAAATCTTAGCAAAAGACTACATGGGAAGTACCTTCACCCGTACTTGCTTAGAGGGCTTCATATTGACCGCCCCATGAAAGTTTGGTCAATTGATATCACTTATTGTCGAATGAAGAATGGATTCATGTATCTTACGGCCATTATCGACTGGTACTCCCGCCTTATCGTAGGCTATACCCTTTCAAACACACTTGAAAAGGCATCTGTTATAGAAACGCTTCAGAAAGCAATCCGGAAATATGGTAAACCGGAGGTAGTTAATTCCGACCAAGGGTCTCAATTTACGAGTGAAGGGTACATCAACCTTTAAAAAGCAATGGCATCAAGATATCAATGGATGGTAAAGGCAGAGCCTTGGATAATCATAGAATCGAGCGGTTCTTTAGATCCTTCAAGTGGGAAAAGCTTTATTTAGAGGAATACGAAGATGGGCATCAGCTACGGAAGCTGATAAAGAATTACATGGAATACTATAACAATACCCGGCCACATCAATCATTGAGTTATATGACACCTGCTCAAATCCATATAAATGGAGACGAGATGCTTCCAAAGGCAGGATAGGCTCATGGGGCTCTGCCCCAAACCCCGTCCTCGCCGGACAGCGTCGATCTGCTGAGGCAGACCGAGAACAAAAGGATAATGGTAAAGAGGATGTAAAGGGTCTCCGGCTACGCCTCCGATGAACGAGCAAAGCTCGCCCTTGACATCATCCAACTATATACGCACTATTCAAATCACAGGAGAGGAGAATAACTTAACAAACTGAAATATTTGTCTTGACACTCGGGGGCATTATAGATCATTGCGCAGGCGATGAACCACGGCAATCTGGTAATGTCACGCACTTGTGATATTCCGTACCACGTTTTGGAAGCGACATATCAGCAATATTTGCGGCAGGAATCGCTGCTATTGGCCAACGACCGCATCAGTAACGCTATCGCTGCGTTGTCGATTTTCCCATATTATTCTTTTGACATCAACGCACTGTACGGTGCCGTCGATGGCCAGAAATTAGGCGTCGACCGACCGACCGTGAAGGCGCGCTACTCACGCAAATACTTCGGGCGTGGCAAGGGCGTTGTCGCCTACACGCTGCTGTGCAACCACGTGCCGCTCAACGGTTACCTGATTGGTGCGCACGATTACGAAGCTCATCACGTATTCGACATCTGGTATCGCAACACGTCGGAAATAAGCCCGACCACGATCACTGGCGACATGCACAGCATCAACAAAGCCAACTTCGCCATCCTGCACTGGTTCGGCCTGCGCTTCGAGCCGCGCTTCACCGACATCGAACATCAGCTGAAACAGTTGTACTGCGCCGACGACCCGACGCAGTACGAAAAGTGCCTGATCCGTCCTGCCGGACAAATTAACCGACAGCTTATCATCAGTGAGAAGCTAAATATCGACCAGATCGTCGCCACCCTAGGGTTGAAAGAAATGACCCAAGGGACCCTGATCCGCAAGCTCTGTACGTACACAGCACCGAATCCTACGCGGCGCGCAGTCTTTGAGTTTGACAAGCTCATCCGTAGCATCTACACGCTACGCTACCTGCGTGATCCACAGTTGGAGCGCAAAGTGCACCGTTCGCAGAACCGTATTGAGTCCTATCACCAACTACGCTCGACCATCGCTCAGGTCGGTGGTAAAAAAGAGTTGATTGGGCACACCGACATCGAAATTGAGATCAGCAACCAGTGCGCTAGGCTGATCTCCAATGCGATCATCTTCTACAATTCGGCTATCCTGTCGCGGCTACTAGCGAAGTTCGAGGCCGGCAACAACGCCAAGGCGTTGGCACTGATCACCCAGATATCGCCAGCCGCTTGGCGGCACATCCTGCTGAACGGGCACTACACCTTCCAGAGTGACGGCAAGATGATCGACCTGGACGCTCTTGTAGCAGGGTTGGAGTTGGGATGACGGAAATTTCGGCGGTTCCGGCTTACAACCCCTGTTCCGTCTACTTGGATACAGATTTAGTCCACGGTTAGCCGACGTCGGTGGTACGCGCTTCTGGCGAATTGACTCAAAGGCAGATTATGGGATGCTAAATTCTATTTCAGCGCATCTTCTCAGGTTGCAGAAAATCACAGAACATTGGGATGACATACTACGCTTGGCAGGCTCACTCAAGCTTGGACAGGTATCTGCAATTGACATCATGCGCACCCTCCAAGTTGGCGACCGTCCCACCCGGTTGGCGCAGGCTATTGCTGAGTTCGGACGAATTGACAAGACAATACACATGTTGAACTACATCGACGATGAATCCAAGCGTCGCAACATATTGATACAGCTAAATCGCGGGGAGGGGAGACACAGTGTGGCTCGTGCTGTTTTCCACGGAAAGCGTGGAGAGTTGCGGCAAAATTACCGTGAAGGGCAAGAAGACCAGTTAGGTTCACTCGGTTTGGTGCTCAATATCATCGTTCTGTGGAATACCATTTACATCGAAGCTGTTCTAGACCAACTACGCGCGGAAGGTTTCCTCGTTCGAGATGAGGACGTGGCTCGGCTGTCACCACTGTTGTGCCCACACATTAACATGATGGGACGTTATTCGTTTTCTATACCGTCATTTGTTGCCAAAGGTGAGTTGCGACCTCTGCGCGATCCATCAGACGGAGAATGAAAAGCTTAACCCGGTTTTCCGTTCCACTGCGCCTCAAACCCCAGTCTCGTTATTGAGACCAAGTTGGGGAAATGGCACTCGTAATATACCTAATTCTCATAAATTCTGAATATCTCGCATGTTACTGCATTTACATCAACAATATATTTTTGTGAAGATGCCCCTTCTCCATCTACCTCGTAGGCGCTACGAATGCAAAACACATCATTACTGGTAATAGACACTGGACTCCCTTCCTGCTTCAGCTCAAGTGGAGAAAGCCCGAACTTGTTTGATAATTCTTGGCGAGCAACTTTCTCCGCAGAAATCAAATCAACCATTCGTATACTTTTACTCAATAAGGCATTGCGTTTATCGAGATTGGCTTTGATAGCGGCGACATCCAGCAAAATGCCACTGCATGAATAGGTGAGTAATGCTTTGTTGCCAGTTTGCCAAAATTCATCATATTCACATATTTCAACAATATACTGACCATTCTCACTTTGATGAACGACCTCAACAATATCTCGAAGTTCATATGCTTTATAAAGTAGCCTAAACAATGCTTGTGCGTTGTTGCGCACATCATCAAAAGAAATTTCACTTGCATCGTTCATGGTTGCTTTAGTGAAATCGGATGATTCCACTAATCGTATAGAAGATACGAAGAGATCGTCTGGATCAAGTAAGTATTCATACATTTCACCCTTATATACAAACTTATTGTTGGCTCTGATTCCTTCATCACTCGTCTGTTCATATCGTTCATATTGTGCAGTATCTCCATTCAGAAGTTTTATTATTTCTATCCCTTTTTCTGTTTTTGCTTTGTTAACTGCAAATGCACTTGCTGAAAAAGCAACACATGCAGCAATTATAAGGATTGTTAACGCAATGATTCTATATTTTTTCATACACGCCTCCATTTAGTAGTAATAGATGTACCCACTTCCTCCAAATGTTACAGCATTTTCTGTCCCACAGGTCCACCCATCCGTTAAAAAAACATCTGATCGCGCTTCGACAACTGAGTTGTCTATGGTTTTCTTGATTGTCGATAGTAATGAATACGAAAAGAACTGTTTCGAGAACAAAGCACATCCTACATTTGGATTTCCTGTTGTAAAATAAACAGATGAGCTATACGCCAAAGTTGAATCTACACCCAGCGAATAGTAGCAGTAATTGTCTAGGTCTCCATATGTTGAACTATATTGACTTGTACTACACCCATCGAAAAAAATAAACTTAGTTGTTGGCAGACCGGTTCCTCCATATGTATCAGATAGTGAGTAATACGTGGAGTCACTCGTTCCGGTTGCCTTAATCTTTGTTGCCCCATTATATCCACATGTAATTACGCCAGGCCCACCATGTCCATTTATATGAGCAATCTTCTGACCATACAGACTACTCCTCACAGACGATGCATTCGAGTTGTAATATGAGGTTGCTGAGAATCCTACAAAATTGAAATAACTCGCTATTGTTAATGCATTAGACGGTATTTGGGGTGTTTGTGAGAAATCATATACACCAACATTGCCCCCAAGGGCGTACGCCGGTTGAAGCAAGAGAAAGATAAAACACAATGTAACAATGCCTACAGTAAAACTTTTTTTGAACATAGTTACCTCCATATAGCGTATTTACAATTCCCATATCATCAAGACCCAAACTATGGTTCATTCAATATTCATCACTCCTTCAGAAACAGTTCATCAGCTACTTCAAGAAAACTACCAGTGGGCGTATAGTACACTGCACCTGAATATTGTTCATTACTTGTAAAAAGCATTGAGTCATCCTCGACAACGTAGAAACCATCTTTACAGTAAGGGAATACAACAATTGCACTGTAATATTTGAAATCCGAGGATATTTCCCATTTTTGAGGAATATCATAGATGAAATATATCCGATAAAGTATACTTGACAGTAAAACAGGATCAACCTCGCCTGCATTTCTATATATGCGCCCTGTTTCGTAATACTTGTTCATCCATTCATTACTAAATATGTCATAAATTTTATAGTAATTATCAGAATTACTTGGCACTTCATTTATTACTCCATTGATATAAAGCACTATCTTATTGGGTTGCTTAAATTCGTCTCCACCTATGTCATCTTTAGGGACACTCCTAATGTATATATAGAGAACAAATATGCTTACCAATATTGCCATTAGTAATAGGGCAGCAATAATTGGTGCTGATCCGTAATTATTACCCTTAAGGGTTGACTTGGTTTTTTCATATACTCTCATTTTTCATTCCTGCATTTAGTGATCAATTGTATCATATACATTTAAGAATTATTTTGTAGATAATATGTATAACAAATTTTAACACCGTTAACTATTGAAAAAACTAGACAATTTTGTATTAAACATTGTATTTTGTCATATTTGGTTGTTTTATCTTTTTATATTTTAATCTATTTATTCATAACAGTCAATAGAGGGGTACTGGAATCAAAGCGGGTCTTTGACACTTGAATAACAAAAAAATCCTCGAAAGCCTTATATAAAAATGCATCTTCTTTGTATGTAATAAAAACAGTTTATATCGATGGGAAAGAAACGACTCAAATTATCGAGAAGCTTGGTACTCTTGCTAAGTTAGAATGCAAATTAAACAATAAGGATCCCATCGAATGGGCAAGGGAATATATTAAAAACCTTAACAAGGAAGAAAAAGAAGAAACAAGAGAAGTGCTTGTTAAATACTCGCCGACAAAACTTATCAACAAAGGCGAACAACGTTCTTTCAATGGCGGGTATTTGTTTCTTCAAAAAATATACCATGAACTTGGGCTTCACAGGATTTGCAAAGAAATCTCTCAAAAGTATAAATTTGATTTTGACTTGGATTCAATCCTTTCTCGATTGATATACGGCAGAGTGATCTTTCCTTCTTCAAAGCTTGCAACATATGAACTATCTAAAAAGTTTATTGAGCAACCAAATTTTGATTTGCATCAAATATACAGAGCTCTTGAAGTTCTCGCCAAAGAAAGCGATTTCATTCAGTCATCCTTATAAGGGTAAGTTTGACTAAAACACCCAAATGTAAATTAGAGCATCACGCATCAAAATATTGCAAATTTAGCATCCAAAAAATCATTCCATCGATACCAAAACACTCTTTATTTCGGATTGCTATTAAAGGCATCTACCCAATCCACAATCTTGGA
>JBBRUI010000265.1:0-6545 GCA_038247945.1 Bacteroidota bacterium
AAGATCAAGCAAACAATCAAAGAAAAAGTTGGCTCGACTCTTCGTTGTTCCATCGGACTTGCGACAAATCGCTTTCTCGCCAAGGTCGGCAGCGACATGCAAAAGCCGGACGGCCTGACCGTCATTGAACAAAAAGATTTGCCCGATCTTCTTTTCAAACTGGAGATCAGGGATTTCCCCGGCATCGGGCCGCGCATGGAGAAGCGGCTTCACGAGCATGAAATCTTCACCACGAAACAACTACTCGCATGTTCCGAACTAACGATGCGAAAAATCTGGGGCGGTGTTGTCGGCGAAAGGTTCTGGCATTTGTTGCGGGGCGAAGATGTCGCGGCACTTGAAACTCGGCGTCGTACGGTCGGACATTCGCATGTGTTGCCACCCGAACAGAGAACAAAAGACGGGGCGTTTGGCGTTGGACAGAAACTCATTCATAAAGCTGCAACAAGATTGCGCCGCATGAACTACTGGTGCTCAAGCCTTGCGGTGTATATGAAATTCATGAACCGCACCAAATGGGAAACGCATATCAATTTTGTCGAAAGCCAGGACACGCTCACATTGCTTGAAGCATTCCAAAAACTCTGGACGGAATTTCCGGCAAAGGGAAAACCTCTTGCAGTTGGTGTCACGCTGTATAATCTCGTGCCGGACAATCTTCACAGCTTCTCCATCTTCGACGAAGAGAAACGTACAGGGCTTGCGAAAGCAATGGACAAGCTCAATGCGAAATACGGAAAAACCGCAGTCCATTTCGGCGGGATGCACGGCAGTGCTGCACCAACGCGTATCGCGTTTACAAATATTCCGGAGCTTGAGGATTTTGAGTTTGATGAATAATCAATCTACTGTAAGCACGGGCGGGGGGGGATTGCTTCCTGCTAATGAACCTCTCCTCCACCGTCATGCTGAGCGTAGTCGAAGCATGACGCGGGTTCATTGTTCTACCGGATATATAAACTCGCAATTACACTATCACTGTTAATGACGAACGACCAATGACTTTTCAACATGAGCGGAAATTTGCAACGAAATTAGATTCAGAAGATAAACTTGCTCCCTTTCGCGAAAGATTCTTCATCCCCCAAACCAAAGATGGCAATGAAGCAATCTACTTCGCAGGGAATTCTTTGGGCCTCCAGCCCAAATCCGTTCGTAAATTTGTCGAACAAGAATTGAAGGATTGGGAGACTCTTGGCGTTGAGGGGCATTTCCACGCTGCAAATCCTTGGCTGTCATACCACGAGTTGTTGACCGAACAAACTGCCCGCCTTGTTGGAGCGAAGCCGGTTGAAGTTGTTGTGATGAACACCCTCACAGTCAACCTTCACCTTATGCTGGTATCGTTCTACAGGCCGACGACGATGCGGCACAAGATTGTTGTCGAGGCGAGTCCATTTCCTTCGGATCGCTATGCGGTTGAGTCGCATATCAAGCTTCATGGATTTGATCCGGCACGATCGCTTGTTGAATTGAAGCGGCGAGCAGGAGAAGTTGCACTTCGAACGGAGGACATCGAAGATTTTCTTGAGGCGGAAGGGGAGGAAGTGGCTTTGTTTCTGCTGGGCGGAGTAAATTACTATAGCGGACAAGCGTTCGACATGGAACGCCTCACGCGGGCAGCACATGCGAAAGGCTGCACCGTCGGCTTCGATCTGGCGCACGCTGCCGGCAATCTGGTTCTTCGGCTTCATGATTGGGATGTGGATTTCGCGGTCTGGTGTTCGTACAAATACCTCAACTCCGGCCCCGGGGGAATCGCCGGATGCTTTGTGCACGAGCGTCATGCGCAGGAGCTCGATCTTCCGCGGTTTGCCGGCTGGTGGGGACAGAACAAGCAGACTCGTTTCAAGATGGGACCGACGTTCGATGCAATTCCCGGAGCCGAAGGCTGGCAAGTGAGCAATCCGCCCATTCTTCCGTTGGCTGTACTGCGCGCATCGATGGAAATATTTGATGAGGTGGGGATGGAGAAGCTAAGAGCAAAAAGCCAACAGTTGACAGCCTATCTGGAATTTCTTCTTGACCAACATTCCGGAAAAGAATTCCGCATCATCACGCCGCGGGACCCGGGACAGCGAGGATGTCAGCTTTCAATCCTGATCCCTGAAGGAGGGCGTGCAGTGTTTAACAGACTAACGGAGAGCGGCGTCGTGTGCGATTGGCGTGAACCGGATGTAATTCGCGTTGCGCCCGTGCCGTTGTACAACAGCTTTGCAGATGTCTGGAAATTTGCTGAAGTGTTATTCGCTTGATGGCCCTATGATTCAACAAGAAACATCGAGTGAACAACGGCGCTTGACGTCTCCTGTCTCCATTATCGGTGCGGGACTCGCGGGCTCGCTGATGGGAATTTATCTCGCCCGGAAGAATTTTCCTGTTGAGATATTTGAACGCCGGCCGGACATGCGCTCGGCCGATGTTGGCGGCGGACGCTCGATCAACCTCGCTCTGTCGGCAAGAGGAATTCACGCTTTGAAGGAAACGGGAATTGCAGATACGATCCTCCGCATTGCGATTCCCATGCGCGGCCGGATGATTCACACTGCAACCGGTGAGCTTGTGTTTCAGCGTTACGGAAGAGACGACTCGGAAGTCATCTACGCAACATCCCGCGCTGAATTGAATAAGGCGTTGATGACTGCAGCCGAAAAATATGAATCTCTCCGCATTCACTTCAATATGCGCCACGCGGGAGTGAACTTTGAGACGGGGGCAGTGAGATTTTTGAATGAAGTCACACGCGAAGAGTCTGTTCATTCCACGCAAACGATCATTGCAGCGGACGGCGCATCATCGGCGGTACGCAATGAAATGGTCAGCCAAGGCATCAGTCAGTTCTCGCTCGATTACCTTAACTACGGCTACAAAGAGCTTACGATTCCGCCCGCGCCTGATGGCACGCATCCTATTGAGCGAAACGCGCTGCACATCTGGCCCCGCAAAACCTTCATGCTGATTGCTCTGCCGAATCTGGATGGGAGCTTCACGTGTACATTCTTTTTCCCCCACAAAGGACCGGAGAGTTTTGAAAGTCTCACCACGCCCGCGAATGTGAGCACATTCTTTCTGCAGCATTTCCCTGATGTAGTCAATCTGATTCCTGAATTGACGAAGGAATTTTTCTCCAATCCAACCGGTTCAATGGTTACGGTGAAAGGATTGCCTTGGCATGTCGGCGGCAATGCTCTGTTGTTGGGCGATGCTGCGCACGCGATCGTCCCGTTCTTTGGGCAGGGAATGAATTGCGCATTCGAAGATTGTTCTCACCTCAACCGGCTGGTCGAGTGGGAGATATCAAAAATGAATTCCAATGACATTGATTGGAGCAGCGTGTTCACGGAGTTCGAAGCGATTCGGGAAAGGGACACGAACGCGATAGCCGATCTCGCTGTTGAAAATTTTGTCGAGATGCGCGACCATGTTGCCGAGCCAAAATTCCAACTCAAGAAAAAAATTGAACGAATTCTTGAAGAAAGACATCCCGGCAGATTCGTTCCCAAGTATACGATGGTGACATTCCGCAGGCTCCCGTACTCCGTTGCGCTTGCACGCGGTGTCGTGCAAGAAGGAATACTGAGCGAGATATGCGGCAATAGTACAGATCCGAAACAGGTCGATCTTCGGAAGGCCGATGAACTGATCCGCACGCAGCTTTCTTCCTTGGAAAGTTCTGATTGACCTGAATTCCGATTTAGCATGACGGATGCTTGAAGAAATAGAACGCGGATGACACGGATTGGACGGATCTGCACGGATTGGTTGTACTTGTGAGAACACATTGCATCACCGAATAGCTGAAATGTTGAAGCCCGCATATGTCCGTATTTCAAAAAAAATCGTATCTACATCCGCTGAATCCGCGTCATCCGTGTTCCGTTTTTTACTCTAAATCGGAAACCAGGATTAGGCACCCAATATTTTAATTGCATTTATTAGAGAAGGAGATTCAATGGCGCACACACTCATATCGGAAGCAACCACGGAGGAGATTCGTGTCCGGGCGGTTGCAGCATATATTCCCGACCAGTCCGACCCATCGCAGAATCAATTCGTCTTTGCATACAGGATTACGATTGCAAACGAAGGGATGAAACGGGCCCGGCTGCTCTCGCGGCACTGGGTGATCATCAACGGAAACGGTGATCGGGAGGATGTAGAAGGTCCGGGCGTTGTCGGCAAGACTCCAACGCTCGCGCATGGCGAGGTGTTCGAGTACACAAGTTTCTGTCCGTTGAACACAGAATGGGGAACGATGGAAGGAAAGTATCATATGCAGCGGGATGACGGTACAATGTTCGACGTTGTCATCCGCCGATTCTACCTTGCAATGAACGCTCCGCAGGTTGTGGAGATGGCATGAATTTTTGCAGCAATTGCGGCAAACCTGTCCGCCTTGCAATTCCCGACGGCGACCACAAGCCGCGTTTCATCTGCGACGACTGCAACACCATTCATTACGAAAATCCGCGCATGATCGTGGGATGCCTGGCGCGCTGGGAAGACAAGGTGCTTCTCTGCAAACGGGCGAACGAACCTCGCCTGGGGAAGTGGACGTTGCCGGCAGGTTTTCTGGAGAACGGTGAGAGCGCTGAAGCCGGCGCGATGCGCGAGACGAGCGAGGAAGCGAACGCCGAGGTTGAGATTTTACGTTTATTTTCGCTGTACAGTATTCCGGCGCTGGGACAAGTCTATCTGTTTTTTCTTTCGGATTTGAAGAGCCTGGATTTTCATCCCGGCGTGGAGACAGAGACGGTAGGTTTGTTTGGAAAGGAAGAAATTCCGTGGGAAGAAATTGCATTCTCTTCCGTCAAGTTCACGCTCGAGCATTATTTTTCCGGAGTTGATTCGGAGAAAGTCTTCACCGGCTCGTATGTGAAGACAATGAACGAACTGGTGTAGGAGTCAGGTCGAATTCCATGGAGTTGCCAATTTTTTTATCATCTCACCAAAAATTTTTCTTGACTTTCCTCGCGTTGCACAATATATTCTAACTGTAGTTCACGCTTGCACCGACAATTCTTCAGGGGAATTTTCGATGCGAAGTTAATGCCCTGGGAAAGTGAGGTGATCCTATCTTGAAAATAAACATAGGAGCCTCTGGTGAGGCCTGTTAAGCGACAAGCTTCGCACGGCTCCAAGGAAATAAATACAGTCCCGTTGCACTTAGTGTGGCGGGACTGATTTTTTTGTGCCCGCCTTCCCTTGTTGCGGATACAGATTCTGCGTACTTTTCTCCTACCTAATTATCCTCGAATCGAATGGAACATACACCCGGTTTTCTCGCTCTCGTGAACGATGCGAAGAGTCGCGTCAAGGAAACATCTGTTGCGGAGATTCAGCAGCGTCTCCGCTCCGATGCCGGTTTTGTTTTGATCGATACCCGCGAAGAGCATGAATGGAATGAAGCACATGCCGAAGGAGCGAAGTTCCTGAGCAAAGGAATTATTGAACGCGAGATTGAACACGAAGTGCCTGACAAATCAAAAGAAATAGTTCTGTATTGCGGCGGCGGATTCCGTTCCGCTCTTGCGGCGGATAACCTGCAAAAGATGGGATACTCGAATGTATTTTCAATGGCGGGGGGATGGAAGGCGTGGAAAGCTGCCGGCGCGCCGGTAACAACCGGGGACAAAGTATCTTGAACAGGCGCTTTGCCGGTTGTCTTCTGATGGCTTTGTTGGTTTCTGTTGCTTCGAGTCTGGCGCAGGAAAATCCTCTTCTTACCGGTATCCGTCTTAGCGAGACGACGTTTAAGAAATGGAAGTATGGGCACCGCGTTGATCGCCGCGAGGTGGACTGCGTTATCTTCGTTGCCGCTGTTGTCGAAAGTTTGTTGCAGCGTGAATTGACAAAAACCGAACGCGATGCCATCTACATCAACAACATCGGTGGAAACAGGAATCTGGGTTGGTTGATTCGGGTGAACGACAGGAGAATCCGGGGCGTTCAAACCGCGCTGGTGGAAATGGAGAAAGGAGAAGTCGTTAAGCCGGAAGATGCAAAGCCGGGCGACTTCGTTCAATTCTGGCGGTTGAAAAAAAGGAAATGGATCGGGCACGTGGCAATCATTGCGGAAGTTGTTGATAGAAAAGCGGGAGCCTGTGCGTTGATATTCGGTGCGCACCAGTCATTGCGGAAAGTAGGGATGGCGAATTATGAAGTTCATCTCGACGTCCCGCAAACGTATATCGTGCGGTACAAGCCTTGAAAACGATGGAGAGCGGCAGAGAGTTTATCGGTCATTCATCAAAACTTCTGCGGAACGAGTGCTTCCCGCGCATTCGCATTGCAGTTGAACAGCTTTCCGGCGAACAGATTTGGTGGCGGCCGAATGAAGCATCGAACAGCATCGGCAACCTTATGTTGCATCTCGCAGGGAACGTAACGCAATGGATTATTGGTGGAGTTGGAAGTATGCCCGTTGTTCGTAATCGACAAGAAGAATTTGACGAACGATCGCTCATCACGGGGCGGCTGTTGCTGGAGAAACTGGAACAAACTCTTGACAATGCCGCAAATGCGCTCGCCAGGCTTGATGCATC
>JBBRUI010000266.1:0-6518 GCA_038247945.1 Bacteroidota bacterium
GGCGGAGGGGGCTGACCGGGATCGCCATTCAACCATTGGGGTATGTCAAAGTAATAAAATTGTTTTGACCAGAGCATTCCGGCAAACGCCTGCCGTTGTACGTTGCGCTCATCTTCACTTACGATGTCAGACTGCAACTCAGCATAGAATTCATCCGCCTCCTTCGTTCGCTCTGCCATTACCCTGTCAAAGTTGATAAACGGCTTTTCGATAGATGTATCCGTAAGTCGTAATTTCAGTTCAACGCTTCCTCCAGCCGGAATTGTCCGCTTGAAATGAACGCCGGCCTTCGTTCCCGTCTGTGACGGATTCACCGCGGCGTGCCTTCCATTAACAATGCAATCATTGATTCCATCTTTGAAGTATCCCGATCCGCTCGAGCCGTAGAGACGCTTAACATTCGTTTCATTGTCACAGAACAGAAGAGCGGCTTGTCCATCGACATACAACCAGCGCTTGCTAATTTGTGGATGCTGCATCTCGATCTTATTCACGTCGACAGCTTCCATCAGTGGTTTGGGTTTATCCCCCTGACCCCATGACCATGTGTTGCGAAACACCAGTTGCGGAATGAGATCTATCGACGCGTCCTCAGCCCCGCGATTGTGCACGGTGATTTTCATCAGAAGGTCTTCCGGACCTCCTTTCGCATACTCCACAAACACATCAAAATAGCGGTGGTTGTCGAAAATTCCCGTGTCGACGAGCTCGAACTCAGGCGACTCCTTGCCTCGCTTGCGATTCTCATCCGCAAGCCATGAGTATGGAAATTCCGCGTGAGGATATTTGTACAACATCTTCATGTACGAATGTGTCGGCGTGCTGTCGAGATAGTAGTAATGCTCCTTCACATCCTCGCCATGGTTCCCTTCGTTTCCGGTGAGACCGAAGAAGCGCTCCTTCAGAATGGGATCGCGGCCATTCCATAGTGCAAGCGACAAACAGAGATGCTGGTCCTCATCACACACACCGGCAATCCCGTCCTCCCCCCATCGATACGTTTTGCTGCGCGCCGCATCGTGCGAGACGTACTCCCACGCGGTACCATCCGGGCTGTAATCTTCACGAACCGTCCCCCATTGCCGTTCGGTAACGTACGGACCCCACTTCTTCCAATGTGTGCCGTTACGGGCTTCAATTATTCTTTGCTTTTCAATGGTCATATGTCCGCTTCAAATAAGTGTAATGGCCTGCTACAATCCGATAGAAACTCGTAAAGAAGAATGGACACCTATGCAGGCAGAAATCGGATGCGTCTCAATACCCGCCGGATGGCCTCTTCCTTAATAAGGTAGGTGGATTGACAGAAGATATCTGTCCGCTGACGGACAACGCGACCGAAAAGAATCGAAAAAGGATGGCTTCTACTGCGCGAGACGCTTTAATTTATCAAACTGTTTGATAGTGATTTCCTGGCGCGAAAAATCAATCAGTCCCAGTGTGCGAAATTCATTGAGCGTTGTGGTGATAGTCTGGCGGGCTGCACCCGTGAGCAAGGCAATTTCCTGGTGTGTGAGATGCATCTTGATGTTCACAACATTCAGTTTCATCTTGCCGAAATCTTCTGCGTAATGTACAAGAAAGCTGGCGATGCGTTTTTTCGAATCCTTGAACACAAGATCAGTGACCCGCTCCTCGAACTTGCGAAGACGCAAGCCAATTCGCTTGGTCACTTTCATGTTCATATCAGGATTTGATTTCATGAGAGATTCAAAATCAGAGACTTTCATTGCGCAGATTAATGCATCATCAAGAGCCTGTGCCATGTCGTTCGACTCCTCGCCTTCTTCAATGAGCGCCAACTCCCCAAAGATCTCGCCCGGACCGACAACATCAAGGATGACTTCTCGCCCATCGGGATGAATGCGGGAGATCTTCACGTGTCCTCGTTTCAGAAAGAAGATCGAGCGTGAAGGTTGGTCGGGAAAGTAGATAGGATCGTGAGTCTTCAACGTCGTCATCAACGTCAACTTCGCCACACGTTCCATTGTCGCTTCATCCATCCCTTCAAGGATGTTGAAGTTTTTCAAGTACCAAAGTTTTGATTGTTCTGCCATGGGTCACCACACGTCCGTTATTCCAATTTTGAAAACGATTAAGGAACAGGTCACACAACCATGCATCGGTTGGCACTTCTTCACGTTGCGGTTGTCAGAACCTGTTGCATGTTCCAGTCATTGAAGCAAAAAAAAGAGTAATAGTTTGTCTTCGAGGCGACAATTTTCCCCCCTCACAAATTCACTTCTTTCTATCGAATAAACTAAGGAAATGTACTTGCGAAAATCCATAGCAGAAGTACGTACTATGCTTCAGCCGTTAAGAAGGTCATGAATTCCTTAACGGAGTAATGAGGAGGCCTTTGACAGATTGCATCTCATCGTCATCAAAACCATCCAGTCCGAATTTGATTTCGGCGCAATTGTCCTTATGAACGAAACTCCCGAATACCCGGTCCCATATTGAAAGAAGGCTGGAAAAATTGGAATCGGTCTCAGACTTGATGCGGGAATGGTGCACTTTGTGCATGAACGGGGTCACGATAAAGAACGCGAGAACGTTGTCGAATGCCGGGCGAAGGTGAATGTTCGCATGATGGAAGCTGATGATGGGAAGTTGAACGAAATCAAACAGTATCAGCACGCCGATAGGAATGCCGAGCAGTGGAATAAGCGCTAACTTTATGACAGACGATAGGATAATCTCGCCAACGTGAAACCGCGTTGCAGTTGTAACATCCATCTTCGGGTCACTGTGGTGCATACGGTGAAAGCGCCAAAGGAAGGGCACAGCGTGATTGATGCGATGCCACCAATACATCCAGACATCCACCAGCACAAAAGCGGTCACGTCCTCGGCTATGCCCTGCAGACCCAGCATATACAACAGACCAAAATGATTCTTTGCTGTGTAGTCCGCCACCGTGACCGTGAGTCCAGCGAACACAGCGGAAAGGACGACTCCGTTGATGATTGATATGGCAAGGTTTCGGGCGGCGTGCTTCACTCTTCTCCGCTGGGCAAAGAAGGGAGCCATCGTTTCCCAGGTCCAGAACAGAAGCAGAGCAAAGACCGCAAGGAACGGTTGCCACTGGCTAAGAATTGTATGAAACACTTTGCATTTCCTGTGTAGCGAGAACGCGTTTAAGATTCTTGAACGATATCTTCATGCTCACCTTCAACCAGACTGCAAGAATGGGATCAAGCATCGCACCGACGGCGTGTTTATCCCAACATCCATTTTCCACACCCGCCACGAGAAGCCTTCGACGCTCTTTACGAAGCGCTGCTTCTTCCTGCTCGAATTGTCTTGAGCTTCGGCAGTGACTCAGTTTGAAAGTCATACGTCATTCCGATCCCGACATCGTCGGGATTTCGGAATCTGAACTAAGAACCCTGAATGGATGCCGAATAAGAACTTTTCAGCATGACCGGATTCGCAGTAGCTGCATCGAATTTGAAATGAGTCACTACCTGAGCTTCTTTGGATTGTGTAACGTGCCATCCCTTCAATATCTGTAATAGCTCTCCGCTGCGTTCAGATGTTCAGCCATTTCTTTCAGTGTCAAAGCAGTTACAAACGCAGGCATCTTTGTTTTTCCCTTCACATCCTTTTCGACGCTCGTGAGGACATTCCATGTTCCATTGACGCTGATGACTGCTCCCTTTTTTGACAGGAGTTCCAAAAATCCTCCAAAGTCCTTAACAGTCAGAATATCTTTTTCCTTGAGTTGTGCGACAAGGAGTCGTTTCAAATCGGCGGGGACTTCATAGCGGTCGAAATCGCTTTTCCCGTCCGCCTCAGTTCGTTTCAAATTCCATGCTGCCTCGGAATCGAAAAGCATTTCCACCCGATTTCCCATCACAAGGTTTGCATAGGCAATATCAAACGCAACACAGGGAGGACCGTCATCTTTCTTGATGTTGCTGACTACGTGAATCAGGACGTTGTGTCCTTTCGGATTTGCACTCGAGAGCTTCGCATACAGCACGAAGCCGATGACGAGCAAGGCTGCGATTGCAAGATACTGTTTCTTCATTGTGGTTCCTTTGATTGATCTTTGATGAGATTGCCCTGTCGCATCTATCTGTTCCATTGTGGTTCAAGGATTTTGGTTGCTTTGACATATGAATTCACATCACCAAGACAACATTCACCTTTCGGGTTCTTGATGTCGCAAGCACAATTGCCAGCTTGAAGGAGCTCTATTCGATTCTTCTCCCAGAACGTATCCTCATATGGCTTTGTATTTTCATACCGCATGTGACCCATGAAGATGTACATTAGCGCGGGACGGGAGAAGAAGTGTCGCGATTCAGCGGATATGATCGTGATGCGCATGTTGCTCATTTTGCGGACATGGCGGGCAACGGTGACGCCAGCAATTCCGTTTCCGATGATCACTAAATGTTGGAGTGGTGCGTTCATTGTGTCTCTTCAAGAAAAGAAAGTGATAAAGGATACGGCGAAAACAACCGACGTTTCGGTTCCTCTTCCTCGTGTTTTCGATCGTAGAGCAACGCAAGTTTCTCCGGGGCAGTGCCAAGGAGATAGCGTATCATCAACGCGCCGTTCCGAAGTTGTTGTCGTACTAAACCATACTGAATAAATTTCCGTGCAGAAGTTATTACCTGTGCTGGAAATGAATGTACTCTGGTTTCCTTGCGGGCAACCTGTAAGAGACGGACATCTTCAAAAAGGGGCCAATCAGGAAATCCACCGATCGCTGTAAAGAACGATTTCCGCACCACGATGCAGCTGTCACCGAACCGCGTAAAGATCGAGTCGAACCGCGTGAAAAAACCATAGCACTTCAAAAGCCACCGATCTTCATCAAAGCCCAACCGGAACGTGCCGATCTGAACTTGTTCATCGCGGAAATATCGGTTCAACAACTCAAAGGCATCCATAGGAAGCAGTGTGTCGGCGTGAAGGAAAACCAGAATCTCACCTGTCGCCACAGTCGCGCCCGCGTTGCATTGCGTTCCGCGACCCGACTTGGACCGACAGACAATCGCGTTCTGCTGTACGGCACTATGAACGGTGTCATCAGTGCTACCTCCGTCAGCAACGACGATCTGAGCGGCCGTGTTAAGTTGCCTTACGCGCTGAATGCACGACAGGAGGCGACCACCTTCATTCAAAGTGGGAATAACGACGGTAAACTTCAATCGATCAACCGTTCTTTCGTGTTTGTTCTTCAACACCACTTGACCCCCTTGAATTATAGATACCACATTGGTGCAGCCGGAATGAAATCATTTAGTAAGAGCACAGCCTATGTATTCATTCCCAAGACTTCCACTCCGGCTGCTAACTCGTTCGACTAAACTTTTTTTGAACCGGTGCTTACGTTGTCGGATCGTCAGCTCTAAAGTATCTCAAACTAATGTAAGATATTGTCGTACAGATGACATTTCTCTCTTCTTCCTGACGAGATAGTAAATGTAACTAAATGACGGTTTGATTCAGAAACCCCTTCAACTTTGTCAGCCAGCGGACAATGATTCTGTCGCGCCTGAACTATCTTGACAGTAGCGAAAGGAACGAAAGGGGGCTATGAATCTAATTGAAGTATTTTCTGAAGGCGGCTGCGAGTCGTGTGAACGCGTTATCGATTTGGTCACCCGCTTTGTTGATGGTCAGGATATTGTATTGCGTGTCTACGAGAGAAGCGCCGACATCGATATGTTTCATGCGCGCGGAGTAATCATATGCCCGGCAACGTGTATCAATGGTAAGCTTGCCTTCTACGGAGAATTTGCGACGGAGGAACTCCAACAATTCCTCTCAAACAGTGAGAGTGCTTACGTACCGATTGCAACGTCAAAAAGTAAACCTACGGCATCATGGTTACATCGTTTCCGATCACTTATTGCCGGACTGATAGTGATTGGCGCATTGATGTTTGGCGGGATTCAATCTTAGTCACGGGTCATTTTCCTGGCGCACGACATTGCCGAATGAGAAAAACAACTGCATGATTCTCCTGATTGCCGACATCAGCGGATACACAAAATTCACGAGAGAGCATACCCACACTCTTGCAGGAAGTCATGGAAAACAGATTATCGTACGGTTGTTAAAGGCGTTAATAACGACCGCGAAGCCGCCATTGAAAGTTGCCGAACTTGAAGGTGATGCGGTGTTCTTTTATGCGCTCGCTCCCCGGAACAGCATCGGGGCGGTAGCATCTGAAATCAAAATGCAGATGGTTAACCTATTTTCTGCATTCACGACAGAACTTCAAGCGATCGACTCCCTTACTACGTGTGGATGCGATGCCTGCGATCATGTTCACGACTTGCAATTGAAGGAAGTCGTGCATCTTGGAAGCGCCGACGTTCAACAGATTGGTCGCTTTGAGAAGTTGTTTGGTCTTGACGTGATTATCGTTCATCGCCTGTTGAAGAATTCCGTCGAGGGTAAAGAGTACGTCTTGATGACGGATCCTATGTTGAATGTGATAAAGGATTTTTGGGGATTGCAGCCTGAGCGACGAAAAGAATCACTCGAAGACA
>JBBRUI010000267.1:0-6500 GCA_038247945.1 Bacteroidota bacterium
CAGCAAGCTGGCAGTGGCTACATACGTGGCTATCAGGCCGTTGCTGATGGTTATCGGAAGGTCCTGGGTACAGGAGGCCGCCAGAAAAGTACCACGAAGCTGACCACCGACGACTACCTATTTCGGATTGTGGGCAACACGGCGTTTGTAACGTACATCGAAACCCAAACGTCTGCCGATGGCGCAGTGGCCCGCAAAACGCACAAAGCGATGTGTACGACATTGACTCGTACACGGATCAATATGGAACGCACATTGTATGGGCGACAGGAACTCAGGGCAATGTCGAGACATACTACATGAGCTACAGAGATGATTTGGGTTTCTGGACAGTGCCCTTCAACGTCACGAACCTTTCGGCGCAGGAGTACGGCTATCGTCCGAAAGTTACTGCAACAACAACGGAGGCTCACGTTGCGTTCATTGCTCCGAGCGATACGCGGCTTTGGTCGCGTGATCTCGATTTGCAAAGCTCAGCTTGGGAGAATAGCTATAGTTATGTATCCACAAACCTTTTACTTTCTGTTTATTCCACAAATGTCGTAACCATCGGCGACACGGTGTACGCACTTTTTGCAATGGAACCGACGTTTGCCGATCATCACGACTACCAGAGTTTTTACTTCACCCAACGGCACAAGAACGATGCTACATGGAGAACGCCTGCTTACGTCACAGCGGCCACTTATGGTTTAAGAACCAACTACATGCGCAATCGCATGGTTGCCCAAAACAACTCACTGTACTTCCTCATCAACTGTAATCATAATTTTGTTCAGCCCCCGATAGAACAACTCTGCGACCTATCGGTACTTCAGCTATGGTCCTACCCTACAGCATCCGTGTTTAATGTGGAGAATTTGTTTAACGGACAATCCACCACGGAATCAACAAGCGGCGCCTCGTTGCTTCTGAGCGGATGGCAGAACGGCGTTTACGCATATTGGGATGGAGACCCGAATGGGTACAACATGCGCCGCAAACCATTCGCCATCACCGGAACAATCGCAGAACGTACGCTGCTCACGGGCAATAACTGGGTAAGCGGGCAGGCGGCAACTGTCGCGTACAATTTCACAGTAGACGCGCTGTCCAATTCCATCACGACAGTTCTCGATGACAGTTGGCTGAACATAAATGGAACGCTGAATGCAAATTCAAGTTCGCAGTTTAAGTTCGGGGGTGTTCCGTACTATTGATGGGGGAGCCACATGGCAAGCGTTCTCGAATGGTATCACTTACCCTATTGTTGATGTTGCTTTTACCTCGCCGCTTCAAGGGTGGGCTGCTGGCGGTATAGAAATTTTCGGAAACGAACCGGAGGCGGTGAGAGCCACAAACATACCGCGATCGCGGTATGTTCAATATCGGCTTGTTTTCTTATCGTTATGAGAACGAACCTCACCTACCTGTACAGTGGAGTTGGGCTATGCAATATGACCACGAGAAAATGAAGCGATGGCTACTCGAGAACATTGGAAAGAGTCCATGCCTGCAAGAGATTGCTGGCGAATTCAAACTCTCACCCGAAAGTTTACGGAAATACTTCCGACAGCTTGAGCGCAAGCCGATTTCAAAATTCCTGGACGAGGCGAGATTAAGACAAATGCAAGAGAAGCTTCTCACCACAAATCGCTACTGTTACGAGATAGCGGACGACTTTAAGTTTAGTAATGATGCGAATGCCGCGCGTTGGTTCAAACGGAAGACTGGAATGACGATGATGGAGTTCAGGGAGAGGAATGGTGCACAGTGTGGAGATGCGAATTGTCTTGATGAATGGAGAAAGAGAAATCGAGAGACAGATGTCAGAACTCAGAAACCCAAAACCCAAAACCAGCCCCCCAATCCCCCGAAGAAAAGGAATTCTACTTAACGGTCGCGGCAAATTTTGAGAACCCGCGTGCAAAAGTCTGTCAGAACCTATCCCGCAAATGACAACCGCAAATGAAAGGATTTATTTCCTGCCTTTGATGTGACGATGTAGTAACCTTACGCCACTAGTTTCATAACTTGTTCGCCGTCCGTTCTTTCTCTTCACTGATTCAAATTCACCAAACAGAAAAATCTCACTTTGAGTGAGGAGGTCTCTGATTCTGTACTTTGATCAGGGATACGGAAGAAAGGAAAACTGCTTCATTTCTTATCAATTAATCTGGAGGTGCAATATGCATAGATTACTGTGTAACGCAAAACTCATATTCTTCTTGATCTTCGTAGCTGGGGCACAAGCTCAGGAGATGAAGAATAGGATAAAGATACAGTTGCCAGAAACTGTGAGGAGCGCGCCGGTCAATGTTCGGGCTGCTTATGCAGTCATAGAGAGTCTCGTTTACGTACCTTTCCGTGAAGACATATTAAAGAAATATACGACTGATGACCTGAAGAGGTACGCGAAGACATTTTTCGTCGCTTCGGATTTTGATGGAATTTCGAAAGCACGATTCGATAAAGAACTGGCAGACAGCAATATACGGAATTCGAGAGGCGGAAATATAATGACCGAAACGCACATAATGTTGGAAGTTGAAAAGCGACTTTCAAAAAGAACTGCGTCGCTCGTCAATGCCGCCTTTTGGATAAAGGCTGTTGTAGATAGTGTTCAGGACGTTAAGTACGAAGCACCCGATTTGCCAAACACAACTCTATGGGAAAAGCGCGTACACCTGAGGGTAACGAGGGTTTGGAAAGGGAAGAAAGTTCAAGTGGGTAGCTCGATGCAGGCTTATTACTTCTTTTGGAATTACAATTTTGAACCTCCCCGTAGGGGTGGCAATTACATTCTTGCCATTTATCCAGTGGTTGAGAATTTCCCTCCATACGAAGTGAAACTCGCAATTGGTGAGGATTTTCCGATTGAAAATGGAATGGTGCTGGACGAAAGAAATGTTTTCAAATTGGGAAACACAGTTTCATTAAAGAAGTTTGAGAAGGCACTGCAAAAGGAAATAGAAGAGATACTATTGTGGAAAGGAGTGTATGAAAAATGAAACGAATTATTCTTGCTACACTTGTTGCGGCTCATCTTGTCGCGTTTGAGGCGCATGCCCATAATGAGTATTTTTTCCATCAAATCCGCTAAGTACCGTTACGGTGCCGCCGACTCCTCGTCAAAATATTTTGCGTTGGTCTATTTCGCAGGCATCCCGTATTCCTCTTTTTATCACGCTTGACGCCGCTGTGTTGCCCCCTGGGTTGACCGCTGCTCAAACTCTGCAAGACTTTCGGGATTCATACGCTGCGTGGCGCTCAAATGGAGGCGGATGTTTCAATTTCACTGAAACATCCAATGGGTTCGGTTCATGTGATGTCTCATTTTCCAGTCTGGCGGCTGTCTTCGGTGGCGCGGTTCCAGCTGCGACAATAGGCGCCATCACGCCACTTGCTGCACAAAATGGGGTGATCGTTCCGGACCCTACGAGTTCACAGACTCAATTCCCTGCCACTCAAATATGGTTCAACAAGACATCTCAATTCCTCGCTAACTTCACGTGGACGAATAGCTCCACTTTCCCTGGCACAACATCTTGGTTTCACTTCAAGTCAGCTGCAACACATGAGGTAGGGCACCTATTGGGTCTGGCGCACTGTTCTGTCTCTCAAGCAATGATGTATGCTTCCCAGAGCGCAAGAGCGGTCAAGACTATCCAACAAGCAGATCGCGACGGAATCGGATTGATGTGCTCGATTGTCCCGGTTTGTACAACTTGTGCGCCAACCGCTCCAACAAACTTTCAGGTTGACATAGTCGGACAAGACGTTTTAGTTTCTTGGGTTCCGCCGGCGGAAAATTGCTCAGGGATCAAGCTTTATAAAAACGGGCAATACATCTCTCTTCCGCCCACAGCAACATCGTACACCGATTTTGGTGCAGTCAATAGTTTGCCGATTGAATACAAGATAGGTGCATGGAACTTTTACGGCGAAAACATCACTGCACCAACACAAGTAATTGTTGCCCCATCAACTATCTCCTCGAACACGTTATGGACAGGCGTGATCTATTGTAACAGCGATATAACGGTTTCGTCGGGCGTTCGGCTCGAAATCGGTGCAACAACGAAAGTGATCTTCAACGCCGTCAACGGTTACAAGTTGATCGTCAACGGAGAGCTTGTAGTTACTGGAATTCCCAGTTCTCCTGTAGTGCTAAAATCAAACTCAGCAACCCCAGTTTCCGGATTGTGGTATGGTATATTGCTTTATGGATGACCAAATAATTTTATAGATTATTGCGATGTTAGGGATGCAATGAACGGAATCACTGTGAATAATTCTTCGAGCAATACGATTCAGAATTGCAATATCTCATACTGTAGCAGCAACGGTGTTTTGGGGTTCAATACTTCAGGTTTGTACGGCGCTCTTACCATCAACAACTCAACGTTCAGCAACAATACTGGACGCGGACTCGGTTTGAGTAGCGCACGCGCAGACCTCAACTACGTGACAATGTTGAACAATGGCTTTCAGGGGATTTACGCACTCAATTCCACTTGCTACCTGACCTACTCAAGAATTGAAGCAAATTCCTATACGGGCATGTTGTTCAGCGGCGCGTATGGTCAAGCGGTTTTGGGCAGCAAGGATTACGGTGCGGGGCACAATACGGTGTACAATAACAATGCATCCCACTCATCTTATACGCATGAGATTTCGTTGACCTCAGGAGCAACCGCTCTTGTTGGCTTTTACGATTACGAAGTCACTTATTGGGGCTATAACAACATCTATCGCGGTCCCAATGCGATAGATGGTCAAAAACTGATTTCAAATGGTTCAGGCCAGACAGTCATGGCTCACGTAACGTATTGGGGAAGCCCGAGCGGACCCACCGCGAGTGATTTTGACGGAGCGGTTGATTACTCTTTCTACCTTTCGGGTCCAGCCAGACCGAATGTCTTGCCACCAAAAGGAGGACACACAGTCAATTCAATGACGCAAGGTTCGTTGGGCGGCACGAACATGTCTGCTTTAGATAGTCTTAGGCTGATTCGGTTGGTTGGTCGCCTTTCCACTTCGATGTTGCGCAATCCCGACAGTGCTCAGGTTGCACTACATCTTTTGTCGACGCTTGTAGGTCCCGGTGGTGTACTCCCCGAGAATCTTGTTGGAGGGTGGGACTTGTTTTTGAGAAGAACAGCATCTTCAACGACTTCGCAAACAGTAAGAGACCTTTGTGCAGCGTTAAGAGTACATTCATGCATGCGACGAGGACAATACGATGTTGTTATCGGCTTAGCGGATGCTTTTCTCTCCCAAAACCCCAGTGACCAATTGTGGATGCTATGCCAAACAGAAAAATTCTCCGCGCTACTGTCGAAGGGAGAGATTCCAAGAGCGCGAGCGCTTTTCCAGAGCATGATTACTCGGGCACGCAGGATTGATCCGAATGCAGTAGCAATGCTTGATGAGATCCTACAGGTCGCAGCGCTATCGCCGAATCCACAGCGCAACGGCTCATTGGGCAAAGATGGCAACCCTCAAACACAAAATGCGAAACCTCAAACATACGCATTAGAACAAAACTACCCCAACCCATTCAACCCAACAACAACTATCCGCTTCGCGATCCCACAAAGCGAACACGTCACACTCAAAGTGTATGACTTGCTCGGTCGCGAAGTGGCAACACTGGTGAATGAGGTACGCAACGCGGGAAGCTACAGTGAGACATTCCCCGCCTCCGGCGGGTTCGATGCATCGAAGCTTGCGTCGGGCGTGTACATCTACACGCTCAAAGCAGGCAGCTTTATCGCTTCAAAAAAATTCGTGTTGCTCAAGTAAGTACCACGTCCCAACACGCAGTACAAAGGGCGGGTCCGAACGGGCTCGCCCTTTTGTTTTCCCTTTCGTTGAATGTCCCAGCCGACTTTTGTACATTGCTCTCGCAATGAGAAATCCGATAAAAATGCTGCAGCAATTCATCACAAACTTCGGCCTCGTCGAGCAGGCGCAGGTTGTTGCCTCAACCGCAGTCATTGTCACGATGGCAACCATCGTCGCTGCAATTTTATTGACGGGCGAAGGGCTGCGGTGGACTGACTTCATCAGCGTTCTTGCCGTGGGGCTGATCGGCTTTTTCAGCGTGGTCTTTTCGCTGAAGTACGCACGCCAGCTTGACGAACAACGCCGCCAGCTCATGGCGATCAGTACCATTGCCGAAGCCGTGAACCGATCGGTGGAGCTGAATGAAGTATTGCAATCGGCGCTGAACAAAGCAACAGAACTGCTGAATACGCGCTTCGGGTGGATTTATCTGCTTGAGGGCGATGGTTTGGTTTTGAAGAGTTCCAAAGGAACATCGAAAGACTTCATCAGCCTGCAAACAAACGATGCCGCTCCCGTTTCACTCTGGCTGCACCAGCCGCGTGTTCAGCGCGAGTACACGCACAACTCACTCGGTAACATCGACGGTGAGCTGAAGACGCTCGGTATCCAGTTTTGGGCTTCGATTCCGTTGCGATCGAACGATGCGGTGCTCGGAGTTCTGGTCGTCG
>JBBRUI010000268.1:0-6493 GCA_038247945.1 Bacteroidota bacterium
ATAAAATCAATGTTAACGGCGGCGCGGTCGCGTTAGGTCATCCGATCGGCGCAAGTGGCGCGCGTATTTTAGTGACACTGCTTCACGCATTAGAACAAAGAAATCTAAAACGCGGACTTGCTGCAATTTGTATCGGTGGCGGTGAGTCTTCTGCTTTGATTGTCGAGAGAATCTGAATTCAGAATGGAAATCAAAACCGTAACAGTGATTGGTGCAGGGACAATGGGCAATGGGATAGCTCATGTGTTTGCACAATCCGGTTTCAATGTGGTTCTCAACGACATCCGTCAGGATTTTGTGGAAAAAGGTCTCGCCACAATTACAAGCAATCTGGACAGACAGGTGAAGAAAGGTACAGTCACCGCAGAGGCAAAACAGCTGGCGCTCGATCGCATACAACTCTCAACTGATCTTTCTTCAGCAGCAGAGGCAGCGGATTTGTTCATCGAAGCGGCGACTGAAAACCAAAGAATCAAAAATGATATTTTCAAGATTGCAGATATACATTGCAAGCCGCATTCAATCCTTGCGTCAAACACATCATCCATTTCAATTACAGAAATTGCGGCAGTAACAAAGCGTCCGGACAAAGTTATCGGGATGCACTTCATGAATCCCGTACCAGTCATGAAATTAATTGAAGTGATACGCGGACTTGCTACCTCAAATGAGACATATGCAACCATCAAATCGCTTTCAGAAAAACTCGGCAAGATTGCCGTTGAAGTAAACGACTATCCGGGATTCGTATCGAATAGAATTCTCCTTCCGATGCTCAATGAAGCAATGTATTGTGTGATGGAAGGAGTCGCCACACCGGAGTCGATCGATACCGTTATGAAATTGGGCATGAACCACCCTATGGGCCCCTTGGCGTTGGCAGATTTTATCGGGCTTGATGTCTGCCTTTCCATTATGAATGTGTTGCACAACGGACTGGGAGATTCGAAATATCGCCCTTGTCCGCTGCTCAAGAAAATGGTTGCTGCAGGCCAGCTAGGCCGCAAGACAAATAAAGGATTCTATGATTACTCCAAATCCTGAATCACTCACTTAAGACATCTAAGCTCCTTATAACAATGAACTTTGCACTTACCGAAACGCATCAACTGATACGCGACACCGCCCGCAGTTTTGCGGATGAAAAAATTGCAGTGAACACGATTGAGCGTGACGAAAAAGAAGAGTTCCCCTACGATCTGGTGAAAGAAATGGCCGCATTGGGTTTCATGGGAATGATGGTGCCGGAAGAATGGGGAGGCGCTGGCCTTGACACAGTGAGCTACGTGATTGCGATGGAGGAAATCTCCCGCGTTGATGCATCCTGCGGCGTCATCATGTCGGTAAACAATTCACTTGTCTGTTACGGCTTGCTCGAGTACGGTACAGAAGATCAGAAGAACCGGTATCTCCGCGACCTTGCGACCGGGAAAAAACTTGGAGCATTCGCACTCTCGGAGCCGGAGGCCGGTAGTGATGCGTCGAATCAAAGAACTGTTGCAACGAAAGAGGGTGATTACTATATTTTGAATGGAACAAAGAATTGGATTACTAACGGGTCGACGGCGGATGTCGTCCTTGTCATGGCGGCTACGGATAAATCCAAAGGATCAAAAGGAATAAGCACATTGATTGTCGAGAAAGGAATGTCTGGGTTTTCTGTCGCGAAGAAAGAAAAGAAGCTCGGCATACGCAGTTCGGACACGGTATCGCTCGCGTTTCAAGATGTTAAGGTGCCGGTTGCCAACCGCATCGGAGCTGAAGGTGAAGGGTTCAAGTTTGCGATGAAAACATTGGAAGGCGGGCGCATTGGGATCGCTGCTCAGGCGCTGGGAATTGCACAAGCGTGCTTACTTGCCTCTGTGGGATATGCCAAGCAACGTAAAGCATTCGATCGTCCGATAGCAGAGCTTCAGGCTATTCAGTTCAAAATCGCAGAGATGGCCACGAATATTGCCGCGGCCCGCATGTTGATTTTGAAGGCTGCACAAGGTAAGGATTCGGGCCAGCCATTCGGAACCGACGCTGCAATGGCAAAACTCTTCGCCTCGAAAATTGCTGTCCAGGCCGCGCTCGAGGCAATTCAGATTCATGGCGGCTATGGTTATGTGCGTGAATATCTCGTCGAACGATACTTGCGCGATGCAAAGATAACTGAAATCTACGAAGGGACGTCCGAAATTCAGCGGCTTGTTATCGCTCGCTCGCTCGTCCGATAACTTTAAATGAGAAGTATAATCAAATTCATTATTTAACCGAAAGGATTTCCATGAAACACATACAATTGCTTTCTGTGCTATTGTTTCTAACCGCCTTCTCTCATTCGAACTCGACGGGGCAAGTAATTTGGAATGTCGGCGGGAACATGGGAATGGTAATCAGCACAAGTCCTTCAAGTGTTGACTTGGGATTCGGCCCCATGGCTGAAGTTCTGTTTGGCAAAGGACCGGCGGTGGGAACGGAATTCAATATTATCACCGCGCCCGGAACACCGATTGAATGGGCAAACTACTTCAAGTATTATTTTTCAGTTCCCCGCTCGAAGATCAAGCCGTATGCCAATGCCGGGTTCGGCCTCATCTTTGTTACAGGCGGGCCATTCTTTAACATTCGGTTCGGGGGGGGGGCTAACTTCGAAGTTGCTCGAAATCTCTTCATTGCGCCTGAACTTCAACTCGGACCGATTTTCGCAACAGGCAACACGCGGTTCATTATTCAATTCAGAGGCGGGATCCGTTACGAAATCCGCTAACACACTCATAACAACTATTTGGAGTAACAATGAAAACCAGCTTCAATATTTTCATCGCTTTGGTTGCTTTGAACTTCGTTTCGAGCATGAGCACGGCGCAAGTCCAATTCTCGCTCGGCATCAAGTCGGGATTAAACTTTAGCACACTCTCGGTCGACCCGGATCCCTATCAGGGCAACACAGCAGTCACTAAAAGCGGACGCATGAATATACTTGTGGCAGCCCAAGCCCGGTTAATGTTTGCAAGGATGTTCGGCATCCAAATTGAACCGGGCTACACTTCGAAATCTACACGATGGGAAGATACTCAGGGCGGTAAGCGCACAATTTCAGTCTCTGAGATTCAATTCCCGATTCTGTTTCTCATACAGTTTCTTCAGGGTACGGTTCAACCTTACGCATTTGTCGGTCCGAATTTGGGTATAGTAGCATCTGCAAGCGACAAGTTTGAACCTGGGCAAGACACTGATATCAAGGCAAATGTTTCCGGCCTTGATTTCGCTATGGACTTTGGAGGTGGGGCACAGTTCAAGGTTGCAAGTAAGGTTGCTCTAACTGGCGACATACGCTACTCGCTCGGGCTAACTAACCTTGATGCGAGGCAAATACCGGCGGGGGTTACTGGTCCTAGTTCAAAATCGAGAGGATTTCAAATCCTGTTTGGAGCCCTATTTCAAATTTAGTTGCATGAGTGCTCATCTGTAAAGGTTTGGGCAAGGTGTTCTGGTTAACGCAGTTACAAATAAGTTCTTGACAACTCAACAGGTTTTGTTTATACTGTGTTCGATTTCAAAGGGTGGTGCGACAACAAATAATTAACTCTAATAACAACAAAAAGGAAAAATTATGAAGAAGCAATTGATAGCGATTGCAATCGTAGCGTTGTTTGCTACAAGCAGTTCGTTTGCGCAGAAAATTAACTTTGGAATCGGCGCAGACGTTGCCTTGCCGATGGGCACCTTCGGCGATATCGTCAGCGTCGGCTTTGGCGGGACTGCAAAAGTGTACTATCCGCTCAAAGAAGAAATGATGGTATTGACGGGAACTGCAGGCTACATGACATTTAGCGGAAAAACGGTTGGCAACTTTACAGGGAGTAACTTTAGTATGATTCCTGTTCTTGTCGGAGCCCGTTATTATTTCGCACCTCTTTCTGCCAAATTCAGACCCTATGGTGGGCTTGATTTGGGCTTGATTTTCAGTTCAACCAAGGTTCCCAGCCAAACAATTCTTGGCGTGACCGTCGGTGGCGGTTCTGTTTCCGGTTCGGATTTTACGTACCAGCCCCAACTTGGCTTCGTTGCGAGTCAATTTGATGTCGCAGTGCGTTTGCTTGGTATTTCAGGTGCAAACTGCGTGGCTGCCAGAGTCGGTTACATCTTCAATTAAGCTATCTGGTTTTAACCTTTAGTAAAAAGGAAGCCCTCGGGCTTCCTTTTTTTTATCCGGCTGTTCGGACTTGAAATGTAAATGAAGGCCTGCTTTTGTTGCAACCCTCTGCTGTTTTTCATATACTTCTTCAGATTGTTGTCCGCAAAGGCGAAAAAAACCGTTGGTGAATTTGTTCGAACATATCCAAAACCGCATACAAGGAAGCCTGTCGGCTTCCTTGTTTTATATACAATACAAGCACAGCGAGTCACACATCTAAAGGGCTTCTATGAAAAAAAGCACGATTATTCTTTTGGTAGTTCTTGGGGTTATTGTGTTACTGGTTATGTGGGGAATCGGGACGTATAACCGGTTGTATGCATTAAACCAATCGGTTGAATCGTCATGGAGCCAGGTGGAGAACCAGTATCAGCGCCGGGCCGATCTCATTCCAAACCTAGTCAATACGGTGAAGGGCTTTGCTTCGCAGGAGGAAAGAGTGCTTACAGGTGTTGTTGAGGCGCGGGCGAAAGCTACTTCGATTCAAGTCACAAAAGAAGTGTTGGACGATCCGCAGGCCTTTGCCAAGTTTCAGGCGGCTCAAGACCAGTTCTCATCTGCGATTTCCCGCTTAATGGCGGTGGCGGAGAATTACCCCGTATTGAAGTCGAACGAAAATTTTCTTGCGCTGCAAAGTCAGTTAGAGGGAACAGAGAACCGAATCGCGGTGGAGCGTAACCGCTATAATGAAGTCGTGCGAGAGTTTAATGTGTCGCGCGGACGTTTCCCCGGCGTATTAATCGCGAATGTTGCAGGCTTCCGTGAAAAATCGTACTTCAAGGCAAAAGAAGGCGCCGATACACCGCCGCCCGTGAATTTCAAATGAGGAAGCGCATTCCCTTTGTCGTTCTTGCCCTGAGCGCCTTCCTGATTGGAACGATTGCGTTTGCCCAGGAAATCCCAAAGCTTCAGCGCAGAGTTACCGATTTAACGAACACCCTGTCGGCAGCCGAGCTCGGAGCTTTGGAAGGAGACTTGGCGGCATTCGAAGACTCTACGTCGAACCAGATTGTGGTTGTTATGATTCCGACATTGGGAGATCAGAGTCTCGAAGATTTCGCACTTCGGGCCGCACAATCCAACGGGATTGGACGGGAGAAACAGGATAACGGCGCCCTGCTTTTAGTGGTAAAAGACGATCGCAAAATCAGAATTGAAGTAGGATACGGACTCGAAGGCGTACTTACCGATGCCCTCTCAAGCCAGATTATCCGCAGAGAGATGACTCCGTACTTTCGGAGCGGAGATTATTATAACGGCATCAAGGCCGGCATCGAGGCCATAGTGCTGGCGACCCGAAACGAATACAAGGCAGAAAAAACAAAATCAAAATCGAAGAGTCCTTCCTTTCTCGTCCTTCTTTTTTTTCTTGTGATGTTTATTTTCGTTGTCCGGAGCGCACGCCGGCGAGCCGGTGGCCTTGGAATGCTTCCGTTTTTATTGGCGAGTAGCATGGGGCGTTCACGAGGTGGTGGCTGGGGTGGCGGAGGAGGAGGGGGCGGTTTCAGCGGAGGCGGTGGTTCATTCGGTGGAGGCGGCGCTAGTGGCGGATGGTAATAATTTTAGAGTAAACTTCTGATGGAGCAGGAAAACAATCTAACGGGCATCGAATCACTTGAAGATGCCCTTTTGTTGTTGCAGGGGGAATTTGTAATCTGTTCCCCCTCGCGGGATATTGCTTTCAATGTTCTTGAAGGCAGTTTAACTTCGGCAACGACCAAGCCCTTCGTCGTACACATATCTGCAACAGCAACGCCTCCTGATAAGAAAAAAGTCCGTTCCGTTGTTGACCTTACTGAATGTAATTCCTTTTCAAAGGCCGCCCTCCACCTAAAAAAAGCTCTTGCAGCATTGCCAAAGCGAACACGGGTCTATGTAGATCTCACCGACAGACTTCCTGCCGCGTTCAGTTCAGCAGAAATACAACGGGAATTTATTCTTCTCCTCAGAAAACTCTGCGTTACCAATAGGCTTCAGTTGGTGTATTGTCTATGGCGAGATGCGTTGCATAGCGAGGCAATATCACTTCTTAAGGATGGCGCCGATTTCTTTCTGAACATTTCCCGCGTTGGATCGCTGCACGTTGCGCATTTTATTTCTGCCAAGAGTATTCACGATCCCGGATTCTTCCTGCCACGTGCGGTGAAGGTCTCGAACAAAGGAATTGCATTCTCTTCTCCTGATATCCTGACTGATGCACAACAGACTGCTCATGGTCATGAAGCCGATGCCGTTACCCTTTTTGAGAAGCAGTATCGTGGGGTATTTGATAATGCGGCTGAAGGAATGGTCGCTCAGCGTCTTGGGCAC
>JBBRUI010000269.1:0-6469 GCA_038247945.1 Bacteroidota bacterium
CATGGTAAAATAACAGGTCCAGAAAGAACTCATCCCCGGCAACCTCAAGGCGGTATTGACGTCCCAGATAAGAAAAGCCAGCACCCAGTTCCAATAAAAACCGAGTGATATGTTCGATCAGCGCATTTTCCAGCTCCTGCTCGTCATGCTTTTCACGTAGCATGAGGAAATCGAAGTTATAGGGGTCTTTCAGTGTCTGGCGGGCAAGGTCCGAATGTAGAGCGGGTAAAGCAGTTTGGAAATTGGTGATAGCTTTGCCTGAGCGCTGATAAAGGCTGCTTTCAATTTGATGAGTTAAGACCGCTCGTGACCAGTTGTTTTGAATAGTTTTTTGAGCGTAAAAAACGGCTTCGTCGGTATTTTTTATTTTGCCAACGATGACCAGGTTATGTCCCCAGGGAATTTGCGAAACAAGTTGTTGCGCAATTGCTGACTTGACTGACCAGAAACGATACCATTGACGCATCAGTTCCAGGTTTCTTTTTGAAAAACCTTTCATCTTGGGGAATTCAGCCTGCAGATCGCGGCTCATTTGCAGTAAAAAACCATCTCCCCAGGCGGATTCTTGTTGCTTGATGACAATGTGTTCGGCCAAGTCCCAGTACAGGGCCAATAATTCTTGATTGACGGAGACTGCTGCCTTGATTTGCGCGGTTTGGATCCGCTGTTTGATGGCCTGAATGAAGGCTTTGTAATCATCGGTCTTGATGAGGTTTTGGGTCATCGTCTTACCATTGTCGAGTTTACGGGAATTGCCATTAATTTCTGATTCCTTTATGGGGGTGTACACCCAAACTCCAGAAATTTCCGTCGCATTTTACTGTTTTGTGTTTCTGGAGTACCAAGCCTCAATACGGATTACCGCCTGTGGTCCCTGAACCAATTTCCAAATGAGAGTAACATATATTATTTTTAAATCCTATTTTATGTTATGCGGGAAATAGGCCGGCGCCGGGGGGGCATCGACCAGGAATTGAGATGAAGTGGTAATATGAACGATCGAGAACTTTGCTTCAACAAACTAACTCCGTATGTTTTCTCGGGGGAGGATGCGGCTATTGTTACCGCAACGAGAGAGCTGCTTTGGAAGACTGCTCGTAGCGGACTACCAACCGCTAGACAGCTTGAAATCATCGCTCAAGCATTGCAAGTCTTTGAAGCACTACCAGCAAAAACACCTGATCTTGTAATAAAAATTGAGATAACAGGTCCAAGGAGAAAGTTTGGTTCGCATGAAATTTACCATTGGTGGCATGTTGAAATTGAAAATAGTTATGTTTCTGTGACGACCGGAGGCCATTTTTATCGGCCATCAACCGGCGGGGATACCTTCTCCTCCTTGATATGGAAAATTGCACCTGATTTCGCGACTGAACATCACGACTATATTTGTAATCTCAAGCTTGTCGATGATGTTCAACCTTTTCACCAAGAAGTCGAAAGCCTAGACTTTTCACACCAGAAATACGCTCTAGAAGTATACGAGAACGGCGAAGACGTGCTCTGTGAGGACTATGAGGAGGAAGCTGACGGAGAGGCTTGGGCTAAACTTTCTTTTCAAGATGCGGTTAAACTCCTTGAATCTGGTGGCGTGGAGTGCACATGGCTGGACCAAACATATACATCTCTCTACTCCGTTGACCTGAACGAAATCGAGTTGACGGATCCATGCTACAAGCTTTTTGAAAGAATTCCGGTACTAAAAATTCTGGAAATGAGGAATTCCGACATTTCTGACAGAACCCTTGTGTTTATTGACCACTTGAAATCTCTTGAATGGCTTTGTCTTCGGAATACCGACGTCACTGATGAGGGGTTACGATATCTTAACTCACTTCAAAATCTCCAGCATCTTGATCTTGTAGGAACAGCTGTCGTTGGACCAGGATTGATGCATCTCCGCCATCTTGCGAATCTCCAAAAATTATATATCTCAGGTTTTCAACACCACGACAAGTGGTTAGAGATACTTCGGAGCGAATGCCCTCAATGTGAAATTTACCTCAACTAATGCGCCATTGACACTTTTCGGAACGGGAATAGCCGCATTAGTTGAGGTTAATGAACATGGTGAATAAAGAACGTATGGTATAGGCCAATCCGAACTGCTTATCAAAGCAGTTCAACAAAAGCGAATTTTGGAGTGAGGTACTTATTTTTGGTGTAATACGCGAGTGCATTTGTGAAGAATTTCATTCTTCTCTGAATCTGCTAGCTTCTGTAGAGCGTTGATACAAGACTGCAATCGCATTTGCTGCATCAGCCGATTGAGCTTCTTCTTCGATTCGGTAGGCAACAACAACTGTCCTTGCTCAAACACAGACAAGTTGAACTTCAAGATGCATTGTGAACCGACCCACAGGCTTTTGTGCGTCAGGGCGTTCTTGATCTCGAAGTGATAGCGCAGTTCCTCTTGATCGCAGAGCTGGCACGTTTCGATGGCGTCTTCATGGTCAACCGTACGATCGGTAAAAGACCATTCCTCAAATGCCTCGGGCAGTGTGGCCCCCACCGAAAGCGGAAGAATGTTGTCTCTGACTCTTTGTGGATAGTTGCGCATGTTACTTTACTCCTTACGCTTAACACGATGGTCACCGGTATATTCGGCTATGACCGCAAATGACGGTTGGATTTTGTAACCCATTATTTTTTCATCTAATTATTTCATCCTGTTCCTTTTTTCATAGTAAATGTTTTGAGTTTTAGCGATGATTCTTCCAGAATTCAAAGGAATATGGACAAAATCGCCTTTATTTCTTCGTAGTATATGATATTATAAATACAATATCATATACTACGAAGAGGTGCGATAATGTCAATTATTGAAGCCGCTGACCTTGCCTTCGCAAGATCTACATTGAAAAAAGAAAAAATATTTACCCTTCCTGCACTTGTGGAAATTTTACAATGCTCATCAAGGACTGGTCAGACAAAGCTCAAAATGTGGAAAACCTACACGAGCTATAACCAGAACGGTAAGTACTACACACTTCCAGAAATCCCCATCTTCGACGAGATGGGGTTATGGCGATTTAAGAACGTAGCTTTTTCAAGATATGGTAATCTCAAGAAGACCATTATTCACATGGTCGGTGCATCCACCTCTGGCCTTTCCGGTAGGGAACTTGGCAAGATTCTTGGTCTTGCTCCTCAGTCTTTTGTTCATCATTTTCGAGATGTCCCCGGCCTGCGGAGAGAAAAGCATGGCGGTGTTTTTGTCTACTTTTCAGGTGAATCTAACGTTTACAATAAGCAGGTTCGGGAAAGGACCTCAGGTACATTGCCGGCTCTGGCTTTATCTGCTGGAGATGCAGTTATGATTCTGGTGGCAGTTATCAAGAATCATGGCATATCGATGGAAGATATTCTGATGTTGCCTGAAGTCAAGAAGAGCAAATTATCAAAGTCTGTAGTCCAACATTTTCTGTACTCTCATGGTTTGTTAAAAAAAAATCAGGCTACACTGCCATAAAATTACTGAGGGCCAACATCGATAAGTTGATTACGGGGCATAGCGCAACAGCGCTGTTTTCTTCTTCGCCTCTCATGCACTTTTATCCAGAAACAGAATTTTGTCCGGATTGCGGGATGACTCTCTTTGCTGCTCATGTCCCTGGCAGAAACGATACGAATAAGATTATTTCTTATTGTAAAAACAACAAACAGCGTCCTTTTCGAATCTGTTCTACCAAGGCTATAAAACCGTCTCTCCATTTGTGAATGGGCAAAATCGTCTTGGATTATGAAGGGACGATTGAAATAGACTTGTTCACACTCCGCAGGGCTCACTCTATGTTTTATCCAATTTTTATCAATATTCGAAGTGTCCCAGTCAAAGCCTGTACACTTATTAAATATCTTTTTGTCTCTTCCATCCATATATTATGTATATACTCATACCATACATTTTGTCAAGCAAGGGTGACCGTTTGTCGATCGCAGAGCTACCAATGGGAATCAAGAAAAAGGAGTGCACCTATGAACAAAAATACCTCATTTAGACTTGGCGAGTATTCGGCGCGTTCGTTGCCGCACAGGTCAACCAGGGTCGCTACAGCAACGCAAGCGACGTTCTACGAGCAGTTTTGCGCCTGCTTGAAGAACAGGAAGCGAAGCTTGCCGCGCTACAGACCTCGTTGGCAGATGGCGAGCAGAGCGATCCATCAACCCAGTTTGATTTTGAAGCCTTCATTGCGCGGAAGCGGGATTTGCAGTCGTCGGCAACATGACGCAACACCCTTTCCCCGCGTGCGCAGTCAGACCTTGACGAAATCTGGGACTATACGGAAAGGAAATAGGGGATAGACCACGTTTTTAGAAAGAAAAAACGTGGTCTATCCCCTATTTTCCTATTCGATTGCGTTTTTCAGGATGGTCAACTCCTTGTTAATGATAACCCAGACAGTATTGATATATTCCTTGAACATATGAGTGAATGCGGTCAATGCACTCACTTATGTGGATTTGATAGAGAGTGTCATCTTTCATAATGGTTCGGCTTCACTGAGAATCTTTTCTTTGAGGTACCAATGGAGACCGTTCTCTGTTACGACATCTACTTTTCTATTTAAGAGTTTTTGGAGATCATATACCAGTCCTGCCAAATCAAGTAAGCTTCGATCTTTTTCAAGCTCAACAAGAAAATCAACATCACTACCAGGCTTGTCACTCTCTTTATTGACTGAACCAAAGACACGAATATTGTGCACACCGTACAATTCAGCAATTTGGTAAATTTCTGTGCGTTGCTTTTTTAGAGTGTGTTTGAAAGACATATAAGTCACCGGCAGTAATATTTTTTTATATATTATACCAGAAAGTTAACGCAAATACAGAGGGAAATGTAGGTTTACGAGTTCGACCCCTCCTTTGGTGAAAACCGTGTCTGTCCCCTATTTTTTTTCTTTTTACCTTGATTTTATTATTACTTGGTGTATTTTTAATGTAGTGCAATTGTCAATACAAAAGCAACAGACGCAGGAGTAAATTATGGTAAAAACAGCAACTATTCAAACCCGCGTTGACCCTGCGGTAAAAAAGGATGCCCAAATCATATTGAAAAAGTTACATATTTCAATGTCAGAGGCTATTTCAATGTACCTTTCGCAGATTACATTACACAAAGGGATTCCCTTTGAAATTAAATTACCCAATGAGCTCACAGCTAAAACTCTGAAAGACTCTGAAAATGGAAGCACTTTGCATAAAGTTGATTCTGTTGACGCGTTGTTTCAGGAGCTTGATAGTTGAAACTGCATTATACAACTCAATTTAAAAGAGATTATAAAAGGATAAAGAAACAGAACAAAGATCTTTCAAAATTGAGAACCGTTATCGAAAAACTATCTTCGGGACGGTCTTTGGAGCCAGGCTATCGTGACCACCCACTATCCGGAAACTGGAAAGAACACCGTGATTGCCACATTGAACCAGATTGGCTTTTAATCTATCGAATGACCCCCGAAGATTTATACCTTGAAAGAACCGGATCACATTCTGACCTGTTTAATAAGTAGTATTTATAGGAAGTTCAGCTCGAAAAAGACATGGCATCGTGCAACATGGGCAGCAACAGCGCCTTGGTACATGGGTGCCCCCTTAGTACCTTACTATAGAAAGTCCGACATTCAGTTCAATACTCCCTTGAGGGGTGTAAAAAACAAGAAATCAAGAGAGCTTTTTGTAGACATCTTTTCTGTGACCGATTTTTACTATCAAAATGACGAGCTTGTTGTTGTGAATTTCATAGATTATTCTATAATCTCCGGATCTTATTTTATGAAAAAAATTATTCCCTTTCATTTTTGTAGTTGCAGGGTCCGGCAAGTCGGCACCAAGGTTTTCTATCTTTTTCTTGATTTTCACCAAGTCCCGTTTGGGAAAAGCTTTCATGGTTTTCAAAACGGATGGACGAAACTCAATGGTATATTCCATTTATTCAATTCCCAGTTGTTTCCAGAAATCCTGGGCGGAAATATTATCACCTGGCTCTGCAAGAGATTTTTTAGCGTCCTCAATGTCCATATGGTCTTCTATTTGCTGAAGCAGCCGAAGTTCATCCATTGAAATTAAGGCAGCAATTTCTTGCCCCCTCCTGGTTAAAATGATAGCTTCTTTGCCATACGCCACTTTGTTGACTATATCGGCAAAATTTTTTCTAGCATCAGCAGTAGTAATTGTTTTATGCATAGCAAGCCTCCCTCTTGTACTTTATATACAAATTGTACAACAAGTACTTGTCCTGGTCAATATGGAAACAGGGTCGAGTGAAACCTGATGCGGCAGGCAGACCACGAAAACAAAAAGTGTGAATCACTAAAAACGTGTCCCCTATTTTCTTAAAAGCACTCACATCGACCTTAGATGTTTGTGAATTATCTCCGACAGCTGTTGTATTCGTTTGAAGTCATAAGGGCGGGTGAGCTTGTAGCACGGTACTGCTCCAACAAGAGCGGCCACGTTTTGGAAG
>JBBRUI010000270.1:0-6455 GCA_038247945.1 Bacteroidota bacterium
CGGAGTCGAAGGCTGCTCTGAGCACCCTTCGACTTCATCCCGACCTGAGAAAGCGGTCGGGACTCCGCTCAGGGTGACGCAGGTTTTCGATTTTACAAACTGTGTCATTAGCAGGAGCGCAGCGACAAAGCATTCCCTCTTTCTCGCTTGTATCCAATGTACGAGATTGCTTCGCTTCGCTCGCAATGACATTTCAAGGTACTTTTTAGACAGCCTCATCAATAGAAAAAATAAACTCGGGCTTTAGCCCCAATTCCATTATGAGAAAAGCCTTCACATATTTTATGCTCGTCCTGGGCGCTATTATGTTTGCCTATCCCTTCCTATGGATGATTGCGGGCTCGCTCAAACCCGAGCTGGAAATCGGATCGTTGGGCCTTTTCTCACCCAACATGACAATGCAAAGTTACGAAGCAGTGCTGACGAAGATTCCGATTGGCAAGGCATTCGTCAACAGCCTCATCGTATCGCTCGCAACAACAACATCGGTGGTGTTCTTCGGCTCGATGGTGGGCTACGCGCTGGCGAAATTGAATTTCCTCGGCAACAAGGCGTTGTACATGCTTATCCTGTTCACGATGATGATTCCGTTTCAGATTGTTCTCATTCCGCAGTACATCCTGATGGTGAAATTGGGCTGGACGGATACGTACCTCGCGCTCATCGCTCCGACGATGATGAGTGCATTCGGCATTGTATTGTTCCGCCAATTCTTCATGGGCATTCCTTCGGCATTGATCGATGCGGCGCGGATTGACGGATGCTCGGAAGCCCGGATTCTCTTCAGCATTGTTGCGCCGCTTTCGCGTCCTGTTATTATCACAGTTGCCATCCTCACGTTCATGAGCAACTGGAATGAAGTCCTGTGGCCTCTTATGGTTGTTCGCGAGCGCTCGCTGATGACGATGCCGCAGATTGTAACACTGTTTACGATCGGCGGCGAAGCGGAATCGCAGCTTGGTTCGCTGCTTGCCGCGGCGACGCTGCTCTCGCTTCCGGTCATTATTGCGTATTCGTTCTTCCAGAAATATTTCATTGAGAGTATGGCGAGTTCGGGGTTGAAGGGATGAGACTGGAATGATGGAGTGTTGGAATGTTGGAGTGTTGGAGTTATGGAACGGTAATAATTAAGATGCTGAAATGAAGTTTCTTTCTCCCCCAATAATAATTTCTCTCTGCCTCCTCAGCGTTCTCTGTGGCGAAAATTCGTTGGCAAGCGGGGAGGAAGTCGTTGCAACCGTCGGGCGTTTCTCAATCACCAGGCAGGATTTGCTGGACAGTTACGAGTTTGGCCCGGCGTTCGTCAAACGTTTGCCTGACCCGTTGCGGAAGCATCTTGAGTTTATGATTGATGAACGATTGCTTGCGCTCGATGCAGAACAATTGAAGTACGATACAACCCAATTCGTCCGTGAACGCGTCTCGGCACTTGAAGAGGATTTGACCGTTGATGAACTCTACAAGGATGAAGTCCGTTCAAAAGTGAAGTTAAGTGAGAAGGAGATTGAAGCAGGTGTTCAGAAATCGAAGACAAACCTTCGCCTTCGGTGGATTTTTTCCGGTAATAAGCAGAAAGCGGAACAGGTCTCACATCAACTGAAGAGCGGAGCTTCTTTCGATTCACTTTACAATCTTCAGGTTGACTCGACAAGCGAGAAAAAATTGGAGACAACATTGCTCAAGTTGGAAAGGGATGTTCCCGAATTCGCAAATGGCATTCGAACACTTAAAACCAAACAAATCTCTGCGCCGCTGCAAGGTCCGGACGGCTACTACATTGTGCACATCGACCAGGTCTGGCAAAATCCGTTGACACCAGAAACGGAATACGAAAAGCTGAAACACGAAACAGTCGAAGCGCTGCGAACCTCGAAAGCCGACAAACTCGCCGGCGAATTGGTTCGGACGAAAATGAAATCCGCAAACCCTGTCATCAAAGCGGAAGGTTTCAACATCATCCGGGCATATCTTGCAGACAAGGGGCTTTCACGGGACACGCAGGTGAAGTGGAATATCCCTTCGACGTTTATGACCGAAGCCGGACCGGTTCCCATCAATGCGTCGGACAAATTTCTTAGACGACCGCTCGTAACGTTTGCCGGGCAAACGCTCAACGTCCGGGACTACGTGCGATGGTTCGATGTTCGTCAGTTTCAGTTGAAGCGGAGTTCACTTGCCGCGTTCAACTCCAGCGTCAAGCAGACAATCTGGAAGATGGTGCAGGACAGAATGCTCAGCCGTGAAGCGTACGCCCGCGGACTGAACAAGCGCCCGGAAGTCCGGCACGAAGCGAAGAAGTGGGAAGCGAAGCTTCTGTATCTTGCCGGCCGGTCTCACCTGATGCGAACAATTTCCATTTCGGATTCAATGTTGAAGAAGCAATACCAACAGGAGAAGAAGCGCTACCGGGATGCCGACGGAAAGCAACTCACGTTCGAGAAGGCACGAGACCAGGTGCGGCTGGATGTGTACTTCGATGCGGAGACCGGAACATTATTCCGCACGCTGCAACAACTGAGAAAGAAGTATGAAGTCGACATCAACGAAGAAGCGGTGAAGCAGCTTGATGCTCGAGTTTCCCGTGACCCGAACGCGATTGACGTAATGTTCTATAAACCCGGCGGGACGTTCCCCCGGGTTGCATTTCCGTCCATTGACGAACGCTGGCAATCGTTTACCAAATGACAACATGAAAACACTCGAATACAAATACCTTGTCGAACATCTATACACCGGCTCAAGTCTCGGCAACCGACTGGCATTTGCTCAACTCGATGAAACAACGAACGTTGTCGGGTTGTGGAGTTCAACGGACAATCAATTCTATCTTGGCGAATGGAAGATTGAGATTATTGTTGATGGCAAGCCGCTGACTCCGGTTGAAACAGTGTTTCAACCTCATTCGCAGACGACGTTGCTCAAGAATGGATCTGTCAGGGCAGAGATGGAATTTCTATTGCCGTTCTCAGTCGATGATTGTCATGAATATGATGAGAGTCTTCGTGCGGGAATAATGCTGTTGCGGTTCAGGAACGACGGGCGGGACAAAGCAAAATTTGTTGTGAAGCACTCACTTGTGTTTCCGGCTGTTCCGTCGGATAAGTTCACAAAAAAGCCACCTGAAGATCAAACTGAAAAACTCGTGAGCATCAATAGCGCCGGCCGCGCGTATGAGATTACGACGAATGGAAATGTGAGCGAAGCAAGAATCTTCTGGTCAGACCAGACTGCCCATCGCTCAAAGTTTGACGAGCGCTCGTTGCAGATTGAATACGAGTTTGGCCTGGCATCAAAACAAAAACTGGAAGAGCCGTTTGTCTTCGCATTTTCTCCGAAGGGAATGAAGCAGGCGTACAACACATTGCAGCAATGTCAGGACACTGACGCCGTTGTCGAATGGACGCACGAGCAGTTCGACGAACTTCTCTCACGAACGGAGATCTTTACGCCTGAGCCGGTTATCAACCGCGGATTGCAATGGGCGAAGGTGAATACGGCACGGGTGCAGCATCAGTTCCGCATCGGCGAAGGATTTACAAATGACCCGCCGCAGGACATCATCGTCATCCGCGACCTCGGCTGGTATCTGCTCGGCTCGGACTATCTGACACCGCAATTTTCACGCGGCTTGTTGCAGCTAGCGGAGAAATTTGCATTCCACGACAATGGCAAACTCACCGAGTTCATTCGTGCGAATGAGGAACACCCCGAACAACACGATTACAAACTGAACATCAACGACGACACGCCGCTGTATGTCTACGGCTTGTACCATCACGCAATCTCATGCGGCGATGAAACGTTTTTGCGCAACGCATATCCATTGATGAGGCGGGCATGCGATTATGTTCTCTCGCAGATTAAAGATGGATTGGTCCGCTGCTACGCGGATGGAACAAACGTGTGGGGAATCTGCAGTTGGCGCAACATCATCGACGATTACAATCTGACGGGAGCCGTCACAGAAATTAATGTCGAATGCTACTATGCCATCCGGCTTGTTGCTAATGTCGCCTCGAAGTTGGGCAATACTGCCGAAGCTGAGTTCTACAACAAGTCAGCAGCGGAGTTGAAGCAGGCAATCAATACAACGCTCGTTTCTGAAAAAACAGATTTGTATTTGCTGAATCTCGACAACAAAGACGTCCGCCATCATGACGTTACAGGCGATTTGATTTTTCCGGTAATGTTTGATGTTGCGGAGGGTGAAATGCGCAAGCGGATTCTCGACCGATTGATGGGGGAAGAATTCTGGACACTATACGGAACGCGCACCGTGAAGCCGAAAGAGGCAAATTACGATCCCGACTTCGGTTATCAACTCGTTGGCGGCGTGTGGCCGAACCTTACGGCATGGACTGCCTACTGTGTCCGCAAAGAGCATCCCGAAAAACTTGTCGAAGGAATGTTGAACACGTACCGGATGAGCGAGACGGAGAAGCCGAAGGATTTCGTGAATGTTGTGCCGGGAGAATTTCCTGAACGCTTGCACGGCGAAACATTCGTCAGCCGCGGCATGACGATGAGTCCGTGGATGCCGCCGACATATTTATGGCTGGGAGTCGAAGGGCTATTGGGCGCGCAACCGACGCTTGACGGATTGGAGATCAATCCCGCAATTCCTGCGGCGTGGAAATGGATTGCTGTGAATCATCTTCTCTACAAGAACCAACAAATCAGCGCATTTCTGTTTGAAGGAACTCTTTACTCAACGCATGATGTACAAAGTGTTCATCCGACAAAAATTGGAAAACTTATCAGCACAGCATCGAACAATCCCAACATCTTTACTCTCGGCCTCCTTCTTGGAGATGAAACAATATTGTTCGTCGCCGCTGATGAGGCTGTAACCGGCCGTGCGATGATCGAACATGTACACGGCGCGAAGTGGCAAGAAGTGACAATGAAATCCGGAGAAGCGTTGTTGTTCAAGTTTCCGAATGCGCGGGAGTCTGCACGCGAACTGAAGGGAGTGAGTGCAACCGCATGATTCGATTAGTCGCGTTGTATTGTTTCTGCAGCGTTGCTGCTGCGAGTGTAGTTGGGCAAACAAATTCCACTGACCCGCTCTCCTATTTTTTTGATGGCAAATACGGACAAGTTGAAGTCGGCGGGAGATTTGTCGGCGCCGAGTTCCATCGCAGCCGTCCGTTACCTTCGCGCATCAGCTTCTACTATCCTGTTGCGAACAGCATCGATGTGAGTACGGATTACTGGAAGCGCGAGGATTCGCAGCCGATGGTTGTCGGAGTACAGGTGAACGGCGGAGCGAAACATTGGCTGGGCAAAGTACCGTGGGCGTATACCCTCAGCCCGCACAAGGTGAAGTTCGAGAGTGAGGAAGCAGGCGTGAAGTACGTGATGAGTTATGAATTTTGTTTGAATGAGCCGGCGATGGTTTTTTCGCTAAAAATAAAAAACATTTCCGGAAAACCTGCTGTAATCTCTGCTTACACTCATCTGAGGCTGGTGCTTCGGACGTGCCAGACGTTCGCACGAAAAGATTCCGCTTTAACAGAATTCGATGCGTCGAACAACGCGGTGATTGCATATTTCGATGACCTCGACACGCAACAGGCAACTTGCTTCGTCCAGAATGTTGGTGCGACGCCCACACAATGGACAACGAGCAGCGACGAACTTGCCGTTTCCGACTCCGGCTCTTCAACGTGGACACAGTCAGCGACGAAACTTCAAGGAAAGACTTTCACAGCAGGTCGTAAAGGAATTCCGGTTGCAGTATTCGTTTACGAGCAATCGCTCCAATCGAATGATTCGCTTGAAGTTGTGCAGGTCATTGGCAGTTGTCGAAAAGCTGAAGTGCAAGAGAAAGTGAATCATCTGAGAACGTCATGGCGCAATGAGATTGCAGGGTACGATGGTTTTGTTCGTCAGAAGGCACAGAAGGATGCGCTGTTTACAACAGGTGATGCTTGGTTCGACCGTTCGGCGGTATGGGCGCACGCCATTCTTGCCACGAACGCACATTACCTCGAGGGACACATTGTTCCGATGCCCTGTCCCGCTGAGTACAATTTCTTCTTCACGCATGATGTTCTGATGACGAATCTCGCCGCGGTGAATTTTGATTTGCCTCGCGTGAAGAAGGATTTGCTGTATGTTGCTTCACATGCGAAGGATGGAATTATCCCGCACGCGTACTATTGGCGGGATGACGGATTCAAGACCGAGTATTGCACGCCCGATAATTGGAATCATCTCTGGTTTGTTCTCCTGAGCGCGAGCTATCTGCGTCATTCGATGGATGATTCGACCGCCACTGTTCTCTATCCGCTCGTGAAGAAGAGCCTTGAAGAAATTCTCAAACAGAAAAAGGCAGACAATCTGATGTACGCGTTTCGTCCCGACTGGTGGGACATTGGGCATGTCGAGGGGCCGCGTTCGTACATTACGATACTCACAATCCGGGCGCTGCGCGATTACGTGTTCATGAG
>JBBRUI010000271.1:0-6373 GCA_038247945.1 Bacteroidota bacterium
GACTGAACAACATCAGCACAACACCTGTAACAAGAATCGTCCACACGCACATCCACACAAACGGCTGAAATCGTTTTACGAGATGAAGTACGAATGGGTCAAATTCCTTTTGCTCGGCCTTAGCCACAGGAAAAGTCACAACCGCTTGATACAGAAGTCCACCCAACCACACCACAACAGAAAAAATGTGCAGACTCAGCGTGGTCCATAGGAGGAAATCCATGAAAAAGGGCGAATTGACTTGTGAAACAGTGTGAAACTAACCCTGAGAAGATACAGGTTTTGAGGGTGGAGTGCAATGAATTACGGGAGAGAATCTAAATCCGGCAGTTCTTTTAGTTTGTCATTCTGGTGTTTCACCACTCTGGCCTCGGCCATGAAAATCACCTGCTCGGCGATGTTGGTGGTAAGATCGGCTACGCGTTCAAGATTGCGGCTGACCCGGATCAGGTCCAGTGCATGCTCGATCGTATCTGGATTCTTGCGCATGACCTCTACAAGATCGGCGACAATTTTCCTGTTGAGATTATCGACGATATCATCGTTTTCCAAAACGGTGCGGGCTTTCACGGAATCGCGGTGGATGAATGCATCGATCGCATCACGCAGCATTTGCTTCGTCGTTTCCGCCATGACCGGAATATCGACCAATGGCTTCACGTGAGGAGCATCCGCAAGCATCATAGCGGACTGTGCGATGTTTACCGCATGGTCTCCGACCCGTTCAAGATCGTTGTTGATTTTGTATGCGGCAAGAATAAAACGCAGATCGATGGCAACAGGCTGCTGCAATGCCAGGATATCCACGACATGATTGTCGATGATAATTTCATATGCGTCGATTTGTTTATCAAAAATAACCACCTCCTCGGCAATATCCTTGCGCTGTTCCAGCAGGGATTTGATTGCCCTCGCAATCGCTTCCTCGGCAAGACTTGCAATCTTGATGAGACTGGATTTTAATCCATCAAGTTCGTATTCGAAATGTCTGTGCATAGTTTCCCCGCTTAGTTTCCGTTACCCAAATCTTCCTGTAATATACTCTTCCGTTTGCTTTTTCGATGGGGTGGTGAACATTTTCTTTGTCGCGTCGAACTCAATCAATTCCCCCAGATAAAAGAATGCTGTGAAATCGCTGACTCGGGCGGCCTGTTGCATATTGTGTGTAACGATGGCGATCGTATACTTCTCCTTCAACTGGTACACAAGCTCTTCGATCTTTGCTGTTGCAATTGGATCTAATGCGCTTGCAGGTTCATCCATCAACAGAACCTCGGGATCCACGGCAAGAGCGCGGGCAATGCACAAACGCTGCTGCTGTCCGCCGGAAAGTGCAAGAGCGCTTTTTCGCAAGTCGTCCTTCACTTCATCCCACAACGCGGCACGTCGCAATGTCGTCTCAACAATCTCATCCAGCCTCTTCTTTTCCCTTATGCCATTGATGCGCGGACCGTATGCAACATTATCATAAATGGATTTAGGAAATGGATTCGATTTCTGGAAAATCATCCCCACCCGTTTACGCAGCTCGACCACGTCAACATCCGTCTCGTAAATATCCACATCATCAATCAACACTTTGCCATCGATCTTTACGCCGTCAATCAAGTCGTTCATCCTGTTTAAACTGCGGAGGTAGGTGGATTTGCCGCAGCCCGACGGGCCGATAAACGCCGTCACTTTATGGATCGGTATGTCAACAGTAATGTCTTTCAGCGCCTGCTTTGCGCCGTAGTACAGGTTGAGATTTTCCGTTTTGATTTTTATCGGCAGGTTCATTGCATCAATCATTGGATTTGTCGCGCCCGCATCCGGGAACGAAGAACAATGGCTGAAAAGTTCAACGCAAATGTCAGACCCAGAAGAACGAGAGTCGTCGCATACTGAATGCCCTTCGTCGCATCAACGTTCGTTGATTGGGTGGACATAATATACACATGATATCCGAGCTGCATGAATTGGTCCGAAAGCGAGCCGGGCAGTTGAGGGAGAAAATATGCAGCGCCCGTGAACAATATCGGCGCAACCTCACCGGCGCCACGGCTTACGGCGAGAATTGTGCCGGTAAAAATTCCGTTCATGGAATTAGGTATAACGATTTTCCAGATTGTTTGCCACTTCGTTGCCCCGAGCGCAAGACTCGCTGCACGCAAATCCTGCGGTACAGTCTTGATTGCCTCTTCAACAGAAACGATGACAACCGGCAAAGTAAGGAGTGCCATCGTCAAACTCGCCCAAAGGATGTTGGGCTGCGCCCATCGCAACTCGGTTGAAGAAAAAACGCTATCCATTCCGGTCCCGACAAATTGGACAAAGAATCCCAACCCGAACAATCCGAAGACGATAGATGGAACCCCCGCCAACGTATTTACAGCAAACCGGATTGTCCGTGCAAGAATTGACCGCTGACTCGCATACTCGCTCAAGTAAATTGCGGTAATTGCGCCCGCTGGAACCCCAGCAATCGACATGAGCAACACGAGCATTACTGTACCGACGATGGCAGGAAATATTCCACCCGCCGTCATTCCCTCACGAGGAGCAGTGAATAAAAACTCCCACGAGAGCGTATCTTTCGCTCCAATAAAAATACTGACCGTCATCGCAACCAGAAGGGCAATAATTGCCAGCGTGGCAATCCCACTGATGCCGACGACATACGTGCCCATGATTTTTCGCTTCAGGTGCATCCTTAAATTCCCTTGAATCTCTTCAGCAACCGCTGACGAATAAATATCTCGGCGACTGCGTTGAGCGCAAACGTAAACACAAACAAAATAGCGCCGATGAAAAACAATACATGATAATGTGTGTCACCGAAAACCACTTCCGCCATTTCCGCCCCGATCGTGGCGGACATGGTACGCACGGGCTCAACAATTTCCCACGATAGAAGTGCTGCATTGCCGGTTGCCATCAACACAATCATTGTCTCGCCGAATGCGCGCCCGAATCCGAGAAGGATAGCTGCAAACACGCCCGGCGTTGCAGCGGGCAGCGTAACAAACAACGCGGTTTGCCATTTTGTAGCGCCGAGAGCGAGGCTCGCTTCCGTCATGAACTTCGGCACGGCGGTGAGGGAATCTTCCGCAAGAGTGTAGATAATCGGAATCACGGCAAGCGACAATGCAATCCCCCCCAATAACGCGTTCAGGCGATACTGAAATCCAAATGCGTTCTGCATCGCGCTCGCCAACGTCACCAGCGCAAAGAACCCAATAACAACGGAAGGAAATCCTGCAAGCAACTCAATCGCCGGCTTTAGATACTCCCTCGCCCACCGGGGGGCGAACGAAGATGTAAACAAAGCTGCAAGTATCCCCAGTGGCGCTGCGATCAGCAGTGCGATTAACGTGACTTTCAAGGATCCGACTATCAATGGAAGGAGTCCGTATTTCGGATTCTCGGAAACCGGCTGCCATGTTGTTGAAGTCAGGCCGGCAAATGTTGCACCACCCTCACCGCCACTACCGGATGTTGCAACTTTCTCTTGTTTGGCAGTTGAATCCTGAGTCTCCGCACCGAGAAATTCCTGACCATAACTTTCTTCCTCTTGTGTTTGCACGACGGCTGCCGTATCAGCGGTAGCTTCCTTTGAGAAAAACACGGGCACGGCTTCACGAAAGACAAAGACAAAAATCATGACTACCGCGGCGAGCGATATAAGCGCCACACCGGTTATGATCTTCTCAGCAAGAAATTCATCCAGCCGGAATCTTTTCTTCAGATCAGCCTTGTTGAGGCGCGATGGATTGGCACCTTCAACTGGGGGCGTGTTTTTTTCCGGCCGGCCTGAAAATACAAATGCCGGACGGCTTTCCACCGTCCGGTTTTTTTTCTCTTTGGGTTCCATTGTCAGGTTAGAGGTGCTTCATCTGATCGGGAAGTAGCCTACTTCTTTTACGACTTGCTGCCCTTCGTCGCCCAAAGTCCAGTCGATGTATTCTTTGATTGCGCCGGTCGGGCGGTTCTTCACATACATGAAAAGGAAACGTGTTACAGGGTAGTTACCGGATTTGATATTCTCAATGGAAGGAGAATACGCTTGCGACGTCGCATCTTTCTTCATTTTCAACTCACGGATTCCTTTGCCGTACGCAGCGCCGCCATACCCGATGCCGTACTTGTCTTTGGCGACAGCATTAACAACGGAAGCTGTTCCCGGAAGGTTCTGCGCCGTTGCCGCGAAATCGTCACCATCGAGCACGTTGTCCTTGAAGTACACATACGTGCCGGAATTATTTTCACGACTGTAGAGCACGATACGTTCATTCGGACCGCCAACATCTTTCCAGTTGGTAGTCTTGCCTGTGTAGATATCCTTCAGTTGGGCGAGCGTCAATTCCTGCACCGGATTCGATTCATTGACATATACTGCAAGGCCGTCCTTTGCACATTTGATTTCAACTCCGCGAGTGCCAAAGCGCTGTTTCAGTTTATCTCGCTCGGACGACTTCATTTCCCGCGACGCGTTGCAGACGTCCGTCGTTCCGTTGATGAGTGCAGAGATTCCCGTTCCCGATCCACCACCGGTCACCTGAATGGTCACGTCCGGATGCTTCGCCATATAGCGTTCTGCCCAGCGTTGAGCGAGAATAACCATAGTGTCGGAGCCCTTGACTGTAATCTTCTCTTTTGCAAAGAGAACAGTTGCCATCATACAGATTACTACGAGAATTGTTTTCAACATGCGTATTCCTCTTGGATTGTTTGATTCAAAGTATGATCAAAATGGAAATCGATATTGTACACGAAACGTGAAGACGTTATCTCTCAGATTATTTTGAAACGGCGTAAGTGAAGGATTCCGTATGTTGCCCATTTGCGTGAAGGTTTCATTCTTCACCCATTCATAATAGAGGATAAACTTTACGTTGCCATCCCAATGGTAGATGTAACCGAGGCCGAGCGTGCTGAACTTTATGTCCGCCGGAGAGAGATTATTTGTTGCCGCCAATTCCGGCTCTGAAACATCTGTGTTGGGGTCGTACACATCGTACTTGACCAACAATTGGTGGTCGATACCGATATTTTGAACGAGGTTGACATACCAGCCTGAGAAGTTACGGAGAAAAATTGGTCCGGTCGGTTGAGAGGCAGGACTGATGGTTGTTTTATTATTCCCATCGGGAATTGTTGCAGCAATCAAATCCGAACCGCCAGGTTGTTTGCCGGCGATATACTCACCGCGTATGGTCAGCCCCCCGACACCGGGAAGATCGTAATAAAATTGCGCATCCACGCCGACATATCTTCTTGCCACTCCATCGCCGAGATTTGACACCGAAGAGTCGACATTGAATCCTTTTGACACAATCCCTCCTAACTGCCGTTCACCATTCTGCAATAAAAATTTTGTGTTGTTGCGAACGCTTCCCAGATAACCGGAAACACCAAGGTCCAGCTCAGCCCCGACGTCATCGAACGGAAATTGTGCGCCTACATGCCCGATGAAATCTTTGTAGCTGTCGAACTCATTTGCATTTGGGCCGGAGCCATTGAAAACACCAACATCAGCCCGAAGGAATGTAAGGCTCCCAAGCTGAGGAGCGAAAAATAATTTTGCCCCGAGTTCCCTCTCACCGGGAAAAAGCGTCTGAAATAACCGGGACCGTTCGGGAGTTTCACGCATGTTCGACGAAAAAGAAATTTCGTATCCGAACGGACGGTCAAACACACCCATTTGAAATCCGAATGATTGCAGCCAAGGTTCTGTAACGGAGAGATATGCATCTTTCAAAGTGAAGCCTGTTTGAATCGCATCGAACTGAATAACAAACTGCGTGAGGACATTGTCATAGTTGATTTTGATTCTTCCGCGCCGCACTTGAAATAACTTGTTGCTGTTTGCCGGAAAGTTGCCTCCGGAAAATTGTGCTGCTGTACCAGGCAGGTCCGTCAGCCGGAATTGAGTCTGCAGGTAACCGGATATTTTTATCTTGCGCAGCAGATCGATGTAACTGCGATACTCGGTAGCGGATTCGTTGATTCCATCCACTACAGCTTTGAGCTCTTCAAGCTCAGCCTTTGTTGCGGACTCCTTTTCCTGGCCCCATGCCGGGATCGTGAGAGTAAACAACAGCAGCAGTAATGTTCTCTTCAAAAACACTCCTTTTTTGTGACAACAAGATACAGCTTTACTGTAGCTCCACTGTTACTTCCGTGTTAAGTTCATGTTAAGATTTGAAACGAGTTGAACTTCAGGCTGGGGTTGGATATTATGTGTCCGAGCAGGCTGCTGAAAAACCGAGCGTAACAGTCATTGCGAGCGTAGCGAAGCAATCTCAAGGTGGAGCGACTCGACCATTATGTCACTCATACGGTATCCTAGGGCGTAAGGTCAGAGCGCCGCTTACACTCCACACGAGCGCAA
>JBBRUI010000272.1:0-6344 GCA_038247945.1 Bacteroidota bacterium
CTGAAACTCTCGCTCGCGATGAAACGACGACGATGGTTCAGTGGTCTCTGGGATGTAGCCCAAACGTTTCCCTTGCCGTATGTCGTGCCGTCTTAACTTTCTAATGACAATTCTGGGATCATTACGAGCTGCAAGGATAGTGTCAAAATGATGACGTGAACAGAGCGAACATACGAACCCTTTTGTTGCTGTCAAGACGTTCCGTTGTCGTGACTGCCGAATAACCTTGAGCTAAGCCTCATTCTCAACCTCTGACCGACATTGCATCGCGTAAGTGCCTTCCACGCTGTCCGCCGTTTTTCGAAGATCTCTGGTCTGCATTTACGTTGTATCCGCAATAGTACGTAGGCTGAGGGGCCGGGGCAGACACAATAATCAAGTCGCAGCGGTTACTCTCTCCGTGTTTGCAAAGTACTTTTTCTGAATCCACAATGCCACCCCGACGAGACTCACAAGAACCGGCACTTCAACAAGAGGACCAATCACTGCGGCAAACGCCTCCCCTGAATTGATCCCAAACACCGCTACCGAGACGGCAATTGCCAGCTCGAAATTATTGCTCGCGGCTGTGAATGAAAGCGCCGCAGTCTTCGAGTAATCCGCTCCGACTTTCTTTCCCATATAAAAGGAAACGAGAAACATGATGATGAAATACAACACGAGCGGCAATGCAATCCGCAAAACATCAAGTGGAATCTTAACGATGAATTCGCCCTTCAACGAGAACATTACAAGAATCGTAAAGAGCAGCGCAATCAATGTTATCGGGCTGATGCGGGGAATGAACTTCTTCTCGTACCAGTCTTTTCCCTTTACTCTCAACAATACAAAGCGGGTGACCACACCGGCGATGAAAGGAATTCCCAGGTAGATGAAAACACTCTCCGCAATTTGTCCGATGGTGATGTTGACTGCAAAAGTTTTCAATCCGAACCATTCCGGCAGAATAGTAAGGAAGACGTACGCATAGAGGGAGAAGAAGAGAACCTGAAAGATTGAATTGAACGCAACAAGGCCGGCAGCGTATTCGGTGTCGCCTTTCGCCAGCTCGTTCCACACAATCACCATCGCAATGCAGCGTGCGAGCCCGATCATGATCAATCCCGCCATGTACTCGGGATAGTCCTGCAGGAAGACAACCGCGAGTCCGAACATTAACAGCGGGCCGATAATCCAGTTTTGTACAAGTGAAAGTCCGAGGATGCGAACGTTCCTGAAAACGTCTCCAAGCTCCTCGTACTTCACCTTTGCGAGCGGCGGATACATCATCAGAATGAGGCCGATGGCAATAGGGATGTTGGTCGTTCCCGACTGGAAGCCGCTCCAGAAGTGAACTATGCCCGGAAAGAAATATCCCCAGAACACCCCGATTCCCATGGCGAGAAAAATCCAAAGTGTTAGGTATCGGTCAAGAAATGATAGTTTCTTTGTCGCTGCGGACATCGTGTATTCCGAAAAAGTATGAGATGCTCAAACTGAGCACGTGACAGTATAACGCTGACTCCTGTGCGGACTTGAAAGTCAGCCATTTACTTTCAAAACCCTCATCGCAAATCCCTTCATCTCTGCCTTGATAATATCTCTCACTCTCCGAAATTCATTCAGCCGTTCTTCGTTTGTTCCCTCAAAGAATGATGGATCTTCGAACGGCATGTGAATCGTTATGTGATTGCCCGGAATAAAGGGACATGCTTCACGGGCATCATAGCACACGGTGATAACATAATCAAGCTGCTTGCCGACGAACTCGCTTACCGACTTCGAGCGATGCGATGAGATATCGACGTCGGCCTCTTTCATCACCTGAATCGCCAGCGGATTGACGAAGCAGGGAAGTGTCCCCGCGCTCATGGCTTCGATCCTTCCCTCTCCAAAATGTCTCAACCAACCTTCAGCCATCTGGCTGCGGCAGGAGTTGCCGGTACAAATGATCAGAACTTTTTTCATTTTGTTTCGCCTCTTGAGAACATTTACCACAGAGGGCTCAGAGATTACAGAGGTCTCGGAGATAGTTGTTAAGTTGTTCGCAAGAATACTCTGTGTTTCTCACGAAGCTCCGCGTCCTCTGTGGTTAGATTCTTCGCTTCCCGCCTGCCTTCGTAGTTTCATTGAGGCGGGCAGGCGCTCAGAATTGAGGGTTAACTCCATGCACGCCGCATGCGAAGGGCACGCGCCGGTAAACTCCACCGAAGTCCTGACGGGGCCGGTAACGGATTTCTCATCGATCTTCCTGAATCCTCTCCGTGCGAAATATTGCTCGGCCGTATTCGTAAGAAGGATGAGTCGTTGAACGCCGAGTGCCCTTGAATTTTCGATGACCGCATCGTAGAGCATCGAGCCAATGCCTTTATTTTGTTCGGAGAATTTCACAACAGCCGACCGCAACAAGGCGACGTCTCCGTACACCTCCAACCCGATTGCCCCGACAATTCCTTCAGCGTTTTCTGCAACAAGAAAATGTTTGAAATGTTCAGCCACGCCGGCAGTCGGAAGGGAGGCGTCTCTGAGCAGTTCAGCAACCGCTTCGTAATCTGCCTCCCGTGATTTTCTGATGCCGATCATTTTGTTGCTGCGAGTGTGATGCTTGCGAGTCCGAACGGTACTGTTTGTTCGAGAGAATATGGTTTCTCTTTCTCGACTTTCAAATCGTTAAATCCGGCTTCACGGACTATTCGCAGGTAGTCTTCCTTTTCGGTTGCGCCTGCAACACAGCCGGACCAGAGTTCCAAATCTCTCCGCGTCTCGGCGGGAATATCCCCAATAGAAACAATATCCGAGATGATAAATCTGCCGCCCGGCTTGAGCACGCGGTAGATTTCGCTGAACGCCTTCTGCTTGTCCGGCACCAGATTGATCACACAGTTGCTGATGATGCGGTCGATGGAGTTCGATTCAATCGGCATGTCTTCGATCTCGCCCTTCCAGAATTCTGCATTGGTCACGCCGAGTTTCGCTTTGTTTGCTCGCGCACGTTTCAGCATTTCATCCGTCATATCCAACCCGATTGCTTTGCCGGTCAGGCCAACTGCTTTGGCCGCGAGAAACACATCAATGCCCGCACCGCTTCCGAGATCGAGCACGGTCATTCCTTCCTTCAGGTCTGCAAATGCAGTCGGAGTTCCGCAGCCAAGCCCGAGATCGGCGGCTTCGACAATCTGCTCGTCAACGTTCGAATACTTGTCGTTCATCATCACTGAAAGAACCTGCTCGTCGGTGTCACTTCCGCAGCCGCAGTTGGATCCGCAGCACGAACTGCCTTCGGTTGCAATCTTGCCGTACTGTGCCCGCACGGAGGCTTTCACTTCTTCATTAGTGAGAGGGAGAACGTCTGTTTCGGATTCACAGCATGTCGGTCCGCAGCATGACTTATTTTCTGTTTCCAATTGAGTTGCCATGGTAATGTTCCTTTATGATTAGTTGAGTTCCAGGACTGCGGGCTTTATCTCCGGTTTGATGACCGAGAATGTTGTGCAGCAGCCTTTGTTGATATTCTTGTTCAGTTCTTTTGCATCCTTCAGCGCCACGGAATTCGTTTGCAGAATTGTCTTCAGAAATTCCAGCAATAGCTCGTGCTCTTTGTTCCGGGGCTTGGCAATGGAGTAGAGCATCCACAATCCTTGCTGACGCGAGTCAAGCAGTCTGGCATTCTTCAAATACAGAAGATGACGTGACGTCTTCGTTTGCGTGAAGCCCGTAATGGCTTCGATATCGCACACACAAATTTCACCTGTCCGAAACACCAGATTCAGAATCCTCAGTCTCGCTTCATCCGACAATGCTTTGAATACGTTTACCAGCTCTTTCATCTTTCTCCTCATCAATCTATATTTGCTTATACGAATATAATACAGAAGATTACATTTGTCAAGGCGAATATAGATTAAATTGTCGGTGGGTCAACCTCGCAATAGAATCTCCCTGAAGGAATGGTTATTATGGTGACGTGTAATGGACGATTCTCAAAGACCATCCTGAGGTTGATATGAAAAAGATGTTGGTTGTACTACGCGCAATCTTCGTTCAGACGAATTTGTTTTCACAAACGGATACGCTGGCACAACCGAAGAGGCACAAGACGCAATTGAGTTTTTCGGTTAGCTTGCAAAATTTTGCCTCGCAAGGAGGAAACAGCTCGACTTCGTTTTAGCTTGCGTCCCGTGTCGGTTTTTTTATTCATGAAGGCTTACAAATTGAGCCAGAAGGAGTCATCCTGTTTACTTCAGGGGACCCAGCATATATGTTGAATGGAAATCTTGTTTACAATTGTTCGCGCGATGGGAAGACCGTTCCTTTTTTGCTTGCAGGATACGGCGTCGCGAACACGATTCCAATCTATAATGTGCCCGCCTTTTATCTTGGAATGATGATCGGTGTGTTGAATCTCGGAGCGGGAATAAGGCGTTCATCGCAGAGAATGTGGCCTTGAGGGGCGAATACAGATTTCAAAAATTCAGTGGAGAAGGCAAGACGAAGGAAACCATCTACGAATATTCATATACACAAAAGGTAGATGCTCGCCTCCACAGTTTTCAGTTTGGAATCGTCATTGTTCCGTAACTGTTACTTCTCGAACGCGAGATAATTCTGCCAGTGAGAATACAGTTCCGCCGTTGCCGTCACATCACCGATGCAATACTCTGCGATTTCGCGGAATCGTCCGGCCTGGAATAGCGGCGCGAGATCGAGTCCCGTAATGCCATCGGCCTTTGGACTCTTGATGCCGAAGCTCTTGCAGTAAAAATCGAGGTTGAATTTACGGAAGGCGTTGTAGAAGGTAAGCTGCTCCAGCAAGTCGCAGTGTTCGCTGTGGCTGTAGCGGTAGGGAAGAAGGTTGCGCGTGGCTTTAACACCCAACAGTGCGGAGCGCAGCATGATGAACGGACAATCGAATGAACGTCCGTTGAATGTAATAAACTGATCGAAATGCGAAAGCGTCTCCCAGAAGCCTTCGAGCATCTGTTGCTCGGACGCTGAAACGAACTCGATCATCCCATCATCGGACGTGAAGGAATCCGGCTTGTCCGATTCGAACCAGACTTTGCCGTGGTGCGAATCAGGGTTCAGCATTCCTATTGCAATGATGCGGCCGGTAAGCGGAGTGAGGGCGAGCTTTTGAAGTGTTTCGAGCCGCTCTTCATCGGTCTTCGAAAACTTCATGAGGTATTCCTGCTGCTTCTCGTCAAATGTCTCAAACGGAAAGCCGAGGGTTTCGATATCGAAGACAACTTTATTCATGGCTCCTCCTCCGGAGTTTTAGGCGCCATGATTTTTTTTGTTACACTCGAAACAATATCCCACGTGAAGCCTCTGCGAATCAGAAACGCAACGAGCTTCTGTTTTGCTTTGCGTGGATCGTCTTTTGACTTTTGTGATTTCTTCAGAAACTTTTGCGCTGCTTCAAGGGCGCTGCCTTCTTGCCCGGTCTCCTGAAACGCTTCGTCGAGCGCAGAGTCCACGATGTCTTTTGCCACACCCAGCATCAGCAGCTTTTGTCTCAGAAGGAGCTTGCCTTTGGGCCGGAGAGTGAGTTGATGGCGGATGTAACTTCTGGCAAACTCCTGATCGTTCAGGAAACCGAGTCCCTGCAAAGTCTCAATCGTCTTCCGGATTTCCTCATCGCCAAACTCCCGCTCGCGCAGCTTGTCCCGTATTTCTTTTTCTGTTCTCTGCCGCCGTGTAAGAAACCGGAGCGCAACGGTTTTTGCTCCCTGCAGTTCTTCGGTCGCTTGAAGCGCCTTTAGTTTCTCTTCTCCAATCTCGTCACCCGTCCGAATCCCGAAGCGAATGAGTGTTTCTGCACTCACTCCAACGAGGAACTCGTCGTCCGCGTAGATGTTTTTTCGCGCTGGGTTCTTTTTTTGGATCTCGATCCTGGTGATGCGCATTTTCTTTCAAAAGTCTTCCTCGTCTTCAGGCTGGATTCGTTGTGAGACCAATTCTCCCCACGTCGAAATAATTTCCGCACTTGCGCCTGCCTTCATCAAACAATTGAGGACCTCTCCAGTTTCCTTCTTGAGCTCAGGGAAGGTGAGGAGCAACATCGCCACGTCGCGCCAATCCGTTCCAGACTTCGGTTTGCCGCGGCGTTGATGGTATGCAATGACCTTGTACGCAATTAAATCTTCAGGCGCGATGACGAGCAAGTCGTCAATGGTTCGGGTTTCTGGCAAAACATCTACAGCTCGAATGTCAACCAAGTGACGATTGCCTTCGTTTCGGACTTGGTAAAGTCTAAATCCTCGCGCCTCACCGATTTCTCTCACCCTCACTGCGATGTGAAATTTTTCATGCAAGTAGTGTCCGAGTTCTTCCGCCAATTCCTTTGCACGGGGCGAAAGTAAATC
>JBBRUI010000273.1:0-6335 GCA_038247945.1 Bacteroidota bacterium
GAGCCGCTGTCCTTTCAATTCTTTATTGTTCCCGGTGAAGAATAACGCAACGAGGTCACGCGAAGGCTCGGGCGTTGCAATCACTTGAATGTCGCCGCGTGCGTCGGTGAAGCTGGAGTCGTTCTCCAACACTTCAAAGAAATATTGTGAGATGGTATCGTTCAACGCGTCCGACAGCGGAATGGTCCACGACCTCATGCGGGTGAAATAATACGACTGGGGCCCGAATGTAACCTTGTCGAGAATAGTCTGGAGCCGCTCAATGCGTTGACGCAGCGCCTTCAGTGTGTCAAGCAACTGAGTGTTGGAATCTTTTCCCGCAATCTGCTGTGCGGGTTGCTCAGGGGAATGTTCAAGAATGGCTGCGGCCGGCCCGGTCGAAAGGGGAGCTGCCAAAGAAATCGTGTGAAGCAACAAACATCCCAGCACAAACAACATCGTCAACGTACATTTCAGCATTGAGTTCTCAGTAGAGTATAGACTGTGTTACCTGGTCCGTGCGAGAGCCTCCAATGCCGGTTACCGTAACCTTGATTTTAATTGCGCTTGGCCGTGTGGCCTGCAAATTCTGAACAACAAGTGTAAACGCTTTTCCGCGGCGGGTATCAAGCCGCGACGTGATGCCTTCCGGCTGGATCACCGTGCAATTGTCGATTACAACATCGCCATTCCCCACGTCCATGCTGGTAAACTTGATATGATATTCGCTGCCTTGCCATGTTGAACCAGTCCAGCGGATTTGCGGCGCAATGGGTTTCTTTACGGGAATTTCTTTGCGCAGCATCTCCGTGTGTGCTATTGAAAACACGCGGAACGTCAAGTTAGTCCACGTCCGTTCGGGTTTGAAAATAAACGGATACTCAACAGCCGACAAAGTTTTGACGGGAGTGCTGCCGTTTGCAACAATCTCAACCGTAAACTTATTTGCATCAAGTCCGTGAACACCGCTTGAGAATGTGTAGGGGACATCCCAATACGCCTCGACTTGTGGCTCGGGATCCCAACGGGGCGGAGCGACCGAGACGGTAAAATTCGTCGAGGCATTTTCCAAATCGGGCGCCGCACCGCGATGCGCTTGTCCCGAAATGGTGACGTTAATCGGATTAGATGTAACGATGGGATTTTCCCACTGCACGCGTATCTTCCCGATATCTTTTACAATAGTGAATCTTGAATCCGAAGAAGAGAAGCTGACAATGTCAGCACTCGGGCCGCCCACATAAATGTTCTTCACGAAGGGCGTTCCAACAATCCATTTATCATTATTGGGAGGCTCCACATTGAGTGTAAGTTTCGGCGGAGCTGCGCCCGCGCCTTCAACACGCAGCGTAAAGCTTACAGGTTTTGTGGTCAAAGGGATTTCATTACCAAGCTGTCGGACAATGAGGTCGCGAACGGCATCGGGGAGTTCGTTTGGCAGCTCACGGTTAACACGTGCAGTTGCCTGAAGTTTGTAGAAGCCCTTCTCCGGTATCTTTCCCGCCAGGATTCCGTTTCCGTCCTGATCTTTGGAAATGAGAGTCTGGAGCCCTTCCGGAAGATTGCCTTCGGTGGGTTCTATTTCGTAAAGGATGTTCTCTTTTTCTGTCTGGGTTTCCAGTCCGCGTACTTTGATCAATGCGCGGCTGGTATCTTTTGCAAACCAGATGAGCGTGTCCGGCATTTGCAGTTCCGGGGGCTCGGAAATCTTCTGTACAAGGATCTCGACGATTTCAAGTTGTGCGTCATCGCGCTCGGTGATAACATCGAGCAAGCTTACCAGTGCAACGAGGTAGAGCACAAAGTAGAATGAAGTTTTTTGTTTCATCAGGTTCTTTCCATACTCTTCTTCACATCCTGTCAGGCTTTGGTGTTGGTTGCCTCTAACGACCGGTGGGCTTCCTGCCGCACTATGGATGCGAAGACCTCCTGCACTTTGCTCTGCACAATCCGTTCGAGTTCATTCTCTACTATCTTGCCGATGTTCGTTTCGATGCGCTGCAAGACGCGCAACACTTCAGCTTCACCGTTGATAATCTCGTTTCGCAGCAGTCCATGGATTTCCTGTTGAGCAACCAGAATTTCATTCCGCAGAATGTCGATCATATCCCGCTGTCCGCCGGCAATATCGTTCTTCAAAACTTTGATCATTTCGTTCTCGCCGGGGATGACATCTCTCTTTAGGATTTGCAGGATTTCCTTTTCTCCGGAAAGAATCTGGCTGTCTGTTGAAGGGGCGGACCCGCCCTTTTCTTCGGGAGTCAAGTAATAGACGGTGGCGATCATGAGAAGCAGCAAAGCTTCAAGGACCAAGGCACTAATAACTACCCATGAGGGGATCTGGCGGCCGTAAATGGACCGGAGCCCGATGATAACGACAAGCGCCGCAGCGCCCCCGTAGGCAAGCCCCTGAACTTTGTTCGAAAATCTTGTAATTCCCTTGGCTTCATTGGCTTTTCCCGATGTTGAATACTGGCCGGGACCCGTCGTTCGTGATGTTTCCATGCTCTTCTTCTCCTGCTTCCTGCTATACTGAATCGTTAAATTTCTATACAAACATAGGTAAATATATCAAAAAGGCGCCGTGTTTCAAAAAGAGTACGACGCCGCTGTACTTAACTGAAGCAAGTGCAATGCCACTGTACGTTTGAACCTCTGTATAGTTATCGGCTAAAGGATGTACCGACTTAAGTCGCGATTTTTGGCAATGCTCGAAAGTTTCGTTAAAACCATCTCCCGGTTGACGAAAATTTTTTTCTCCTTCAATTCGTCCGGCGCGTCAAATAATACATCGTCGAGAAGGGAAGTCATGATCGTATGCAGCCGGCGTGCACCGATGTTCTCCACGTTCTCATTTACTTCACTTGCGATTTTTGCGATCTCGGTTATTCCGTCTTCAGAGAATTCAATCTCCACGCCCTCTGTTTCAATCAACGCAGCATATTGTTTGAGGAGAGCATTTTGGGGCGTCGTCAGGATTTTGACAAAATCATCCTCGGTCAGGCTGTTCAACTCAACACGGATGGGGAATCTTCCCTGAAGTTCCGGTATCAGATCCGATGGTTTGGAAACATGGAACGCCCCCGATGCGATAAACAATACATGATCTGTCTTCACCATCCCATACTTTGTCATGACGTTCGAACCTTCGACGATAGGCAGCAGATCCCGCTGCACGCCTTCACGCGATACATCCGGGCCGCTGGTTGATTTGGTGCCGGCGATTTTATCGATCTCATCCAGAAACACGATGCCTGAATTCTCCACGCGCTGAATCGCTTCCTTGATTGCAGCATCCTGATCGATCAGCTTTTTCGCTTCTTCGTTTGCGATGATCAGGCGGGCATCCGCTATCGTCATTTTCCTCTTCTTCATTTTCTTCGGCATCAGTCCGCCGAACATCTCCTGGATGTTCACGCCCATTTCTTCAAGATTCATGGGGCCGATAACCTGCATAAGCGGCGCATCTGCGGAAGCTGAAACATCCAGCTCGATCATTTTGTCTTCCAGCTTTCCTTCACGAAGCTTTGTTCTGAATTTCTCACGTGTTGATTTTCCCTCGTCGGATTCGACGGCAGGAGTGGAAGATTCCTCGGCGTCATTCGTTTGGCGTTTGCGCTGCGGAGGAACCAGAATATCGAGCAAGCGTTCCTCTGTGAGATCTTTGGCCTTGTCGTTCACCTCAGCCCGCTTCTCAGCCTTCACCATGTTCATCGCGTATTCGGTCAGGTCACGGATGATCGACTCAACATCCCGGCCAACATATCCGACCTCGGTAAATTTAGAGGCCTCGACTTTGATGAACGGCGCATCGGAAAGCTTTGCAAGCCGGCGGGCGATTTCCGTCTTGCCCACACCGGTCGGACCGATCATGATAATATTGTTCGGCATAATTTCTTCGCGCAAACCCGAGGGGACTTGCAGTCGTCGCCAACGGTTGCGCAGCGCGATTGCCACGGATTTTTTTGCGTTCTGCTGGCCGATGATATACTTGTCGAGTTCCCTGACAATTTCCCTCGGCGTTAGTTCTCGTGCCCGTTGTTCGGAGGCCGGTTTTACAGATGAGTTTTTCATGTGTTAGAGTTCTTCGATTGACAGATTTTTGTTTGTGTAAATGCAAATGTCGCCCGCGGTTTGCAGGGACTCTTCAACAATTTCTCGGGCAGAAAGGTTGGAATGCTTCACGAGCATTCTTGCTGCGGCGAGTGCAAAGCTGCCACCAGAGCCGATTGCGATAATCCCGTCATCCGGCTCGATGAGTTCTCCTGTGCCGGAAATAACGAGCCCCTTTTCTTTGTTTAGAACAGCCAGCAACGCTTCAAGGTTGCGGAGATACTTATCCGTACGCCACTCTTTCGCCAACTCCACCGCGGCCCGCTCCAGATTCCCGCGATGTTTTTCCAGGTAATCTTCAAATTTTGTAAAGAGGGTAATTCCGTCCGCGGCAGAACCCGCAAACCCCGCCAGAACGGAATCGTTATACAGCTTGCGGACTTTCTTCGCTCCCTGCTTCATAACTGTGGCTCCAACGGTCACCTGTCCATCGGAACCGATAACGGTTTTTCCCTTGAACGTCAGTCCAATGACAGTAGTTGCGCGGATAATTTCATGCATGGAATGCTCGAGAGTGGTGGGAAGATTATTTAAGCTTGCGGCGGAGACGGGCGACGGGAATCTGCATGGCCTCGCGATACTTTGCGACGGTCCTCCGTGCAATATTGAGTCCCTGTTCGTTGAGAAGCTTTCCGAGTTTGTCGTCGCTTAGTGGTTTCTGCGGATCTTCGGCGTCAATAAGTGTCTTGAGCTTGATCTTTACTTCTTTGTTAGATACTTCCTCACCGTCCGTTGTGCTGATGGAATCACTGAAGAAATGCCTCAGCGAAAACACGCCGTAATCAGTCTGCACAAACTTGCTGTTCACAACGCGGCTGATGGTTGAAATATCCATCATAATAACTTCCGAAATGTCCCTGTAGATCATCGGCTTCAACCCTTCGCCCGTTTCAAAGAAGAGCCGTTGCTTATCCACAATCGTCCGCATGACTTTCAACATCGTTTCCCGCCGTTGATGAATCGAGCTGATAAACCACTTTGCAGCTTCAAACCTCTGACGTATAAAATCCTTTGCTTCGGCAGGCACGCCATCCTTGCGGCGCTTGGACATCAACTCTTTATACTGCTTGTTGATTTTGAGCGGAGGGATGTTCCGGTCGTTCAACGAGATGATGAAATCCTCTTCGGATTGGGTGACGATAAAATCGGGGACGATGTAATTTTCGTGCGGTGTGAATTCGCCTTCGCCCGGTTTCGGGTTAAGGTGCTGAACAACTTCGATGACATTTTTCAGATCGTCAAGGGTGATGCACAACCGTTTCGCAATCTCCTCGAAGTGGCGCATTGTAAAATCTTCATAATATTCCCGCAGGACTCGTACAGTGAGATGCTTGAGATTTGCATCTTCCATATCCTTCATCTCAACCTGAACGATCAGACATTCCTGCAAACTACGCGAAGCAATTCCGACGGGATCGAGCCGATGGATTTTATGCAACACGCTCTCTGCTTTCTTTAGTTCGATAGTTGTTCCGTGCGAGAGATTCAGGTCCTGCACAATCGACGCAAGGTCACGGCGCAAGTATCCATCCTCATCAAGGTTGCCGATGATTTCAGGGCCGACCAGTATTTCTTCATCATCCAGTTCCAAGAGGTTGAATTGTTCCAGCAGCCTGTGGTAGAGAGGAACCGCATCCGGCATCGGCATTTCTTCCTTCTCTTCGCCGTCGAACGCTTCGTGCGCCTTGTATCCCGAATACTCATCCTTCATGTAGTCATCGATACTGTATTCGTCTTCCTTCGTTGGCTTCAGAGGTTCTTCAGTTTTTTCCGCCGTTGCTTCGGCAACCTCCTCAACGACCGGTTCTTCCTTTTCCGCTGCTTGTTCCTCCGATACCTCGTCCTCGATTCCTTCTTCGAGCAGCGGATTCATCTCCAGTTCGGCCTTTATTTTTTGCTCCAACGCAAGAGTCGGGAGCTGCAGCATCTTCAGGTATTGCACCTGTTGAGGCGACAGCTTCATCATCATCTTATGTTGGAGGGAAAGGTTCAGCATGTCTCGGGTGTTAATTCAGGCAGTAACGTTTTTGGTTTTACTTTGCTCCAGAAATTTCTGATACCATGCTTCGCCATATTTTCTGGTAAGCGGAGCTTTCAGGAATTCGTGCAACGGAATCATCTCATCTTCACCTTTTGTCCGTCCCGCTGTGCATTCGTTGATCACTTCATAACGAATAAAATCGTTTCCAAAGTGGCGAATGCGAATAGGGAAGAGATGGCACGAGAGCGGCTTGCGCCAATCA
>JBBRUI010000274.1:0-6252 GCA_038247945.1 Bacteroidota bacterium
ACGCGGCATCGACCGCATAATGAAGATGCAGTAATGCCGGGTTGTACTGCCTCACCCACTGTACGGCAGCATCAACATCGGGCGCGGCCAACTTCCTGAGTGCTGAATACAAAACGTTGCTGCGTGCCTTCTGAATCCCGCTCCGGTGTTCGCTGATGACATACATCTTCTCAATGTCGAACTCTCTGTTGTCACTTCGATGGTGGCAAACCACAACGGGCGCATACTCCTGCAATCCCGTGACCTGGTTGCCAACGAATGTTTCTGTGCGCGACAGGTATCCCCGTATTCCGTGAACGACAACAGGCTTTTGCATTCAGTTACTCAGCATCGTTCGATACACATGAACCGTCGCAGCAGCGACTGCACTGCTTGAATACGTTCTAAGAGCTCTGTCTCTCCCGTTGCGCGAAAGATTTTTCCGAAAATTATTTTCTTTGAATACTCTGTTCATATACTCTGTCAATTGGTCGATGTTGCCGCACTCAAACATTAAACCATCTACTTCATCTGTCATCATCATCGGAACGCCGCCCACTCTGGATGCGATGACCGGCAATCCGCTGGCCATTGCCTCAGCAATCACCATCGGTGAATTCTCCTGCACAGATGCAAGCACCAACACTGTCGATTCACGCATCAACGCAGCTACTTCCGGTTGGGTGCGCGCCCCGAGAAATTGGATGCCGGAGACGCCCGTTCGGTTAATATGCTCTTTCATTTCCGCCGCGTAGATCTCGTCTTCTGCCTCGCCGACTATACTCAATGCTGCCGCCGGATAGCGTTCCTTCAATCTTCCAAACGCCTGAATAACATCCAACGGGCGCTTCAGCCGAGTCAATACTCCAACAAAGAGCACTCGTTGCGCATCGATGCCGGCCTGTGGATTCTCAAAAAACAGTCCACGCACAGGATTAGCGATATGATGTTTCCGGACGTGGAGGGGTAAGAACCGATCGACATACGGAGATATCGTAACGACCTCATCAAACTGCCGCCGAACCCAGCGCTCCAACTGCGCATCCATTTGATGGCTCCAGTATTCCGGGCCTTCCCAGACACTGGATTCTACAGATTTGATGCCATGAACAGTGAACAGTTTTCGTGAAGGCTGAGCACTCATTGCCCCTATCGCCAACGCCATATTATCCTGACAGTGGACGAGATCGGGTTGTAATTTCTTCAATTGGGTGCGCGCATTCAGAATATTGGGAATAATATGCGGACGCCCGTACCACGTATCCGGGATCGCGATGAAATGGAATGTCATCCCCTCACGCTCTTCGGTTGTGTGCCGGCGACATTCTCCCGAAAGCGCAAAGATGTGAAAATCAAATTCACCGCGGTACTCCCGCAAACCTTCGAGCAATCCGGCAGTCGCAGTCTCCACGCCGCCGGAGAATGTTGTCCCGTCGTATGGATAGTTGGTGAGGATTGCAACCTTCGGCTTGTAGGCAGATATGCCAAGCACCGGGGTTCCTTTTACCATTTCGATTTCTTCCGGCTGAATTATTTCAAGTTCTGTTGTCATCATGACGATCCGGTTACTGAGTTTTTTTTCTTTCCTCCGCGACCAAATGCTGTTCTCAATTCTTCCCGGGTTGAAAAAGATCAATGGCACCGAGTGAAGCTAACCGGCGGATTGCCTTAATCCCGCTCAGTTCGCCTTTGCCATTCATTTTTTGAATCACTGTGGCGACAGTATTATTCCAATCGAGATGCTTGAGCGCTTCGAATTCATTTTCTCCGACCGGCAGTGTACGATCGCCCCAGAATACGACCTCGGTGGTTTCATCCCATTGACGGGAGAGCTGACGATGCACATAGTCAACTCTTCGACCGAGAAGCGGCACAGAATGTTTCAGAGTTTCATCCGACGCATTAAGTAATGCCAGGGTTTGTTGCCGGACAGTTTCTGTGTACGGATCTTCGCCGAGCGGATCGCAGTTGAATGCGTTCAGCTTCAAATATAAGTTTGTCGTCTTCGCCGGGTTCTCACGCAAATGCCAGACGGCATTCCCTCGGAAGATGACGATGTCGCCAGGGCTATCTTCGATAATCACTTTGGTTGCATTCTTCAGGAGCTTCTCGGGAGTATTATCTTCCGTAAAGCTTGCACGCAGTCTCGCCGACGTGTTATAAATGTTGACGCCGACATCGTCTTTCGGATACAGGACAAGGCGCGAGCCCGGAGGCACAGTAACAGAGAGCCCAACAGAAATCTGCGACGCATACCGGTCCTTGTGCGCGAGCGGATTTGGATTTGCATTGGCCTCATATGCTTTGATGTGCCGCTCGGAAAGCGTCAGCTTCTTCGGATCCAGCCCGCAAATCGTTCCGATTGCCTGCATGAATTCCGAATAATAATCTGCACCTTCGGGAAAGCGGTAAAGTCCCTGCTGCTTGTTTCCGATGGCCCATTCCTTCAGCCGGTTTGCTTCCAGGTGGTTGTCGACCTGCGCCGAGAGACGATCGTAGAATTCCTTCGTGAGACCGTTCGGAATGTGCACATAACCTTTCTGTGCAAATTCCGCAATATAGTCGTTGGGTGAAAAATTGAACATCCGGTTTTTTGTTCCGCTCTGTGTCATGTTAGCCCCTTTTTGTTGATTGAGATGATAGTTCTGAAATTCGATTACCATGGCATTTCTGAATTCAAATCTTTTGCGAGATCGGAAAGAGGCTGCACCGTTGCTTTGAATTGCAGCGGAATTCCTTCTCGCTCATACCGATCAGCCAACTCCCCGCGGATTTCACCCGGAAATCTGACTGCATGTTCTTCTGTTCCCGCTGCTTTAATCCATGAGAGCAGCAAATCCATCCGCGTCATGAAATGATCTCGTGCCTGAAATTTTTCAATATCAATTGCGAGGAAGACGTGGCCTGTATTAACAGGCCTGTCGAATGTGGAATACATTGAGCCGACTTCTTTTCCCATTGCAGCACCGGCGAGAACACCGCAAAGGATTTCAACCATCAACGCAAGACCGAATCCTTTTGCACCGGCAGCGGGCAGTAACGTCCCTTCCCGGATATCGTCTGCGTTCGTTGTAGACGCACCGTCCTTGTTCAACGCTACACCTTCGGGAAGAAGACGATCTGTTTCGTGCATTGAACGAACCATCGAGCCTGCAATAGCGCTTGTTGAAAAATCTACTAGGATCGGAATCCCGGAGGAAGTCGGACATCCGAATGCAATCGGATTCGTTCCGAACACCGGCCGCACTCCCCCGTGCGGTGCAACCTTTGGAACAGCGTTGGTGCAGGTAATTCCCAAACAACTTGCATTGGCGGCAATCGAGGCGAAGTACGACGCTGCACCATACAGGTTGCTCCTCCGTACAGTCACGATCCCTATTCCCTCACGCTTCGCGACATCCACAGCCCGCTCCATCGCCGCTTTGCCGGCAACGTGGCCGAAAGCATTATCCGCATCGAGCATTGCAGCCGCAGGCGCGATCTGTTTCCATTGCAAGCGTGCCGGTGACTTAACGAGCCCGCGTCGTAGGCGCTGAATAAATATCGGAAGCCGGTTCACTCCTTGTGGATGCCGCCCCCGCAGATCGGCCCACACCAGTGCCGATGCGACGGTCCGGGAATCGTCATCGCTCGCCCCGGATGCTTTCAGCAAATCCATGGCGAACTTTTCGAGTTCGGTTCTTTTAACAATTATTTTGTTATCAACGGCAACTGTCATGCTATGATGCCTTCCTTTACCGGCGATACGTCGCGAACTGAAACGCGGTTTGATACTCTCCCCGAAGCCTTCTTGATTTTCTTGAACTGGCGGCTCCAGTAGTTTGCCAATTGGAAAATGAATGGCCCCGGATCCCACCATTTGAAGTAGAGGAAGCATGTCGGATGCAACCCGCTGCCGAGCCATTCCATAAACCGGAGTTCGCCCTTCTTGCGCAATTCTCTGAACGCAAGAATATCTTCCCACGGTTTTGCAAGGCAGATTCCTTTTCGATATGAATCCATTTTCGGCAGAGGACGGTTCGTAAGACGGTTATACACAAGCAATGCAAAATCAAATCCGGCGACCAACATCATCTCATTCGGTTCTGTAAATCTGTGGTTCACTTCAATAAGCTTCAGGTTTCCATCGCGGGGGTCGCGCTTGAATTCAACGCACGCAAAGCCCCGCAGTCCGATGCTTTGGAAAAACTTCAACCCCAACGCTGCAACCTCGGGATCCCAATCCGTTACATGGAATGTTCCCGTGCCGAAGCCCGTAGGATGCTGCCGCAGTTTCTTTTTTGTCAGATGAAAAAGCGGCTCGCCATGTTGATCGAGATATGAGTAATAGCTGCAATACCCGCGATCGCCACCGGGTATCAACTCCGTCACCATCATTTCGACCTTGAATGGTTCAATCTCCGCAAACGCGGCTAATAGCTCTATAGGATTATCGGCAACTATTAGTTTTTTGTCAGTGAACTTTTTGAATTCGTGCGAAATTCTTGGCTTTAATCCACACGGAAATCTGATACTGTCCATGATTTGCAGAATATCCTCCCTGGTGCTCACAGACCATATTTCGGGAGTCGCTACGCCCGCTTTTTTCGCCAGCGCATGAGTTCCGGCCTTGTCCAACATTGCAGCCAGAACTTCATCATTCGTTTCATACACTAAAAATTTTTCCGCAAGTTCAGCGCGGTGGTTCAGAACAAACTCCAACCCATCGTCACCACACGGAATGATCGCAGCCCCCGCGTATTCCTTCCTCCCGACATCGGTAAACCACTGCCGCCAACGGGAATGAATATCGCCCGGACCCGAAAGAGCAATCCACTTGCAAAACCGGGAATACTCTAATCCGCTCTCACGGTTGCCAAGCGAAAGGACGAGAACTCCTTGTCGTCGAAGCGTGCGGGCAACCGAAAGTGCATTCGCTCCACCGCCGAGCAAAATCGCCGGAGGGAGCGTGGAATCTATTTCAGGCTTAAACCACATTCCGTTCACTTTCACTTTTCAAGTCCAACCAGATGTTTCAAAATTTCCACTGCAACATCAGCGCCTTCATTCTTGTTGGCGACATTGTAATGATGATGCAAACCCGGAGTTGTATTCACCTCGATGATCGCACCACCGGCTTGTTTCAACGAAAGAGCAGGATTCGATGAAATGAGATCCACGGCAGCAAGTTCGATCCCTAATGCCGAGGCGGCCAATGCTCCTTCCCCACGAAGGCATTCCCCGATCTTCGTTGTAACGGATTGATTATCAGCCTGTGAATTATCATTCACGACGGTTTTGACAACAACCTCTTCTCCCGCCTTCGGCACTGTGCTGAACGAGAGGCCGGCAGTGCGAAGAGTCATGTTCATATCTTCATCCATGTGCAGTCGCGTAACTGTCGAGCTGCGCCCTGCTGCCCGTCGTTTGTTCTCGGCAATTACCAACTGATGAATCGTTGACTTCCCGTCTCCAAATACACGCGGCGACCGGCGACAGATTGCGTGCAGAAGCCTTCCCCGCAAATACAAAAGCCGATACGAATCGCCGCGAATCTGTTCTTCTATCATCAATCGTTCACCATGAAGTGAGGCTGCTATGGCTGCTCGCAGTAAATCTTTTTTCGAACGAACATTTGTCGTGACGCCATCACCTGCTCCGGAATCCAGCGCCGGTTTCACAACACACAAACTTTTTTGCGTTTCAAGAAATCTCTCCGCTTCTGCCAGCGTATCGAGCGTGAACTCTGCGTAACGCGGAACCGGCAATCCCTGTGCAGACAACATTGCATTCACAAGCGGCTTGTTGCCCGCAAGCTGAAGTGTCACCGGGTTATCCAGCATAACAAGACCTTTATGCATTCGCGTCGAGCGCCCGTTCAATTTTATTTCGCAGAATCCGTCCGGCAGTTGTACAAAGTTCGCTCCCACCGACTCCGACGCAGCGCGCCACAGTTGGGAATAGAATTCTGTTCTGCCCTTTCCGTCCTGTCTCAAAGACGGATGTAAGAGCTTTACCCAGGATTGCTTCGCAAACGCAAATACTTTCAGCGCTTTGTTTATCATCCGATGTTGCACCCCGAATCCCATAAAAGTCTGTCAACCCAATCGTTGGAAAACTCCCCGTGTTTCACTGCGGTTATCAATTTCCTCCGGATGCAACAAGATCGATGACACCGCGAGTGGCAAGCCGACGAAACTTTCTCAAAAGGTCAGCCCGATTCTCACTCCCGTTGAGCGTATTGATGACGGCGCCGACGCTCCGCCTGCCATCGCTGAGCTGAAGTGCGCGGAA
>JBBRUI010000275.1:0-6196 GCA_038247945.1 Bacteroidota bacterium
CTGAGCATTGTAGCTGCATTGGGAGGGCTGCTCTTCGGGTACGATACGGCAGTCATCTCCGGAGCGATCGGATTTCTCAGAACATATTTTGTTTTGGATTCGGGCGAAACGGGTTGGGCTGCGTCGAGTGCGTTAGTCGGATGCCTTATTGGTGCCGCTGTAGCGGGAGGATTTAGTGATATGGCGGGACGGAAAAAAGCATTGTTGCTCGCGGGATTTCTTTTCACGATCTCTGCTGTCTGGTCGGCGGTCTCGAATTCCCTTACTGAATTCGCGATAGCCCGCATCTTGGGGGGCGTGGGCATTGGGATGGCGTCCATGCTTTCTCCTCTATACATAGCGGAAATTGCCCCCGCCCAATCGCGCGGCCGCCTCGTCTCGTTCAACCAATTTGCAATTGTCACCGGAATTCTTGTCGTCTATTTTGTGAACTACTTTATCGCGAACGCAGAACCTGAGGAGTGGAATGTCCGGGTCGGGTGGAGGTGGATGTTTGGCTCAGCAATACTTCCTTCCGTTTTATTTTTCGTCCTTGTCTTCTTTATTCCGGAAAGTCCGCGTTGGCTCGTGAAACGGCGGCGCAGCAGTGAAGCGTTAAAGATTCTTACCCGCATGGGCGGGCGGGGATATGCCGAAACAGAATTGCAGTCAATTGAAGATGCCGTTGCCCGCGAAGAAGATTCAACGGGTCAGCTTTTTCAACCGGGAATGCGCATCGCACTTCTCATCGGAGTGGTGCTTGCAGTGCTGCAGCAGGTTACGGGCATCAATGTTTTTATGTATTACGCACCAGAGATATTCAAACAGCTCGGGTCGGGAACAAATAGCGCGCTACTTCAGACAATCGTCATCGGGGCTGTCAACCTTACGTTCACTATCGTCGCCCTGAAGACAATTGACAAGCTCGGTAGGAAGCCTTTAATGATCATTGGCTCGGCAGGGATGGGTATCAGCCTCACAGCGCTCGGGCTGGCAGCATATTTCCAAAAGACGGAGTTGTGGGTTTTGATTTTTATTCTCGGATACATTGCAAGTTTTGCGCTTTCCATGGGACCGGTCGTCTGGGTTGTGCTCTCCGAGATTTTCCCCACGAAGATCCGCGGCAGGGCAATGTCCATTGCAACACTGACGTTGTGGGCGGCAAATTATCTTGTCTCACAAACATTTCCCATGATGAACGAGAATCCGTGGCTGGTTGAAAAATTCAACCATGGTTTTCCATTTGCGGTCTATGCACTTTTCTGCGTTCTCACAATTGTCTTTGTCAAGATATTCGTCCCTGAGACGAAAGGAAAATCATTGGAGGAGATAGAAATGTCGTGGAGAAAAAATTCCTGATGGCGACACAACCTCACATACTTGCAGAAGCTTGCTATCGGGATATCGAGAAGACCCGGTATGAGGTTGCGATTCTTCCGTGGGGAGCGACTGAAGCACACAACTATCATCTTCCATATGGTACAGATATTTTTGAGGCGGATGCTTTTGCGCGGAAGTCTGCACAGATTGCTACGACCCGCGGTGCCCGGATTATTGTACTGCCAACGATACCGTTCGGTGTGAATACGACGCAACTCGATATCAATCTTACCATCAACATGAATCCCAGCACGCAGATGGCCGTTCTTCGCGATGTTGCGTCCTCCCTCGAACAGCATGGCGTGCGGAAACTGTTGATCCTCAACAGTCATGGCGGCAATGATTTCAAGCAGATGATACGCGAGCTGCATACACAGCACGAGATTTTCATTTGCGCGGCAAATTGGTTCCGCTCGTTGGACTTGCGTTCATATTTTGATGAACCCGGCGACCATGCGGATGAAATGGAGACGAGCGTGATGATGCATATCGCACCGCATCTTGTTCTTCCGCTTTCCGAAGCGGGGACCGGTGCGCAACGTAAATCGAAGATTACAGCCTTCCGCGAAGGGTGGGCGTGGTCGCCGCGCCGTTGGACTCAAGTGACCAATGATTCGGGAATTGGAAATCCGCGAGCAGCGACGGCAGAGAAAGGCAAGAAATACTTTGACGATGTTACAGCAAAGCTCGCTCAGCTCATTGTTGAACTCGACTCTGCGGACATCAATGACCTTTACGAATAAAAAACACTGTTACGCAAAAGATAGAACGCGCCTGCCCGCCTCATGATGCTATGAAGGCAGGCGGGGATTGTCCAAGGGTTCTGGAATCTTATCAGCGTGAATCCGCTGGATCAGTGTCATCAGCGTTCTATTTTGTCTTTTTTGCGTAACATCAGTGACTATCATCTAACGGAGAAAAACATCATGTCTTATCTGGCGCGCACGTTCTACCTAACAATACTTTTTCTACTGATCCCTGCCGTTTCATTCACGGCTGAACGACCCCATCCGCGGCTGATGGCCGATCAAGCGGAGATCGATACGGCAAAGAAATGGATGAAAATGTATCCCTGGTACAAATACGTTTTTGAGGAACACAAAAAAGAGATTGATGGATTCATTGCCCACGGACCGATCTACGTCTCTCCGCTCAAACAAACATATCAATACCAGATGTATGCCTGCCCGAAGCACGGCGTGGAGTTGGTGTTCGAAATGTTCCAGCCGTTCGAGCACCGTTGTCCCCGCGATACAACCGAAGTATACAAAGGCAACCCTTACGACATGGCATGGGCGGGAAAGTACAATCGTATTCTGGGCAGTCATCTCATCTGGATGGGATTGTTACATCAGGTGTATGGGGATGAAAAGTACGCCGTCGCAGGAAAAGAAATTCTCATGAAGTTTGCGGACCTCTATCTCAAATACCCTACAGATAACACCATCCTGGGGCCAGCGCATGTTTTCTTCGGAACGCTGTCGGAATCATTCTGGGGAACCGATATGGCGTATGGCTACGATCTCTTGTACAATTATAAAGGGTTCTCGGAAGCTGATCATAAGGAACTGAAAGATAAACTCTTCTATCCTCTTGCTAAAATCACGCAGCTCTTCCCGGAAAGCGCGTCGAACAGACAACTGTGGTACAACAATGTTTCCGCTGCCGTTGGTTTTCTCTACGATGATCAGAGTCTCATCGATTTTGCGATGAAAGGAAAATACGGATTTGAATGGCAGATCGGTTCCGCCGTTCCGGAAAGCGGGTTCTGGCCGGAATGGTCGGGCTATCACTTTGTTGCCCTGCGCGGCATGATCCATCTCGCCGAGATGGGAAGGCACAACGGATACGATTTGTACAACATGAAGATTGCCGGACGTTCAATGAAGACGATGTTCGACGCGCCATTTCTTGTCATCAAACCAAATTTCGAATTCCCGCGCAACAAGGATAGCGGCGGCGGAAATCTTCTCGATTTAGCGCCTTATTATGAAGTCGGATATGCTGTGTACCGCGACCCGAAATATCTTGCTCTCCTTAACTTGACGAACTTGCAACGCGGTACGCAGCTCGTCGGAGAACATTCCGCATTGGGAAGAGCGCCCGAACCCGTCACCATATTTAATCTCGTCCCCGACTTTCCCAAACACACGACTGATGTGTATCCGAAAGAAAGCACCAACCTGGAAGGAAACGGTTTTGCCGTCTTGCGCAACGGAACCGACACAACACGCAGATACCTTTATCTGGATTACGGCATCATGGGCGGCGAACACGGACATCCCGATCGTTTGCAAATGGGATACTATGCGAACGGACGCAATTGGATTGTTGATCCGCTGAATGAATCGTACCAGTATCCAAACTTACAGCTTTGGTACAGACAATCGATAGCGCATAACACGCTCGTTGTTGACCAAACATCGCAGACATGGACAAACGGTTACGGAAATTTCTTCGGCGCGCTTCCGGCGTTTCAGGTCGCTTCGGGCGGAACAGTGACAGCGTATCCCGGCGTGAAGCTCACACGCACATTGCTTCAGGTCGGCGAGTATTTCGTGGACTTGTTCGATGCGGACGCTCCGGAGAAAAGAATGTATGATATGCCATTGCACGGTTTCGGCACGGTAACAGTCAGCGGCGTGAATTTGGAGCGGCAACCGGTTGATCTGTTCGGGAACAAACCCGGCATTCCCGGCTACGACCAATTCACAAATATTTTCACCGGCACAACCGACGGAGCGTGGAGCGGTGTCTTCACGGATAAAGGTCAATACTTGATGGTGCGTGCAATCGGTGAGGCGGGAACTGAAGTTTTGCAGTCAATGACTCCACCCATCGGGGGTTTCTACAAACAGATGGTGAAGGAACAGGTGACGATGCCGATGGTGATGAGCAGGCGCGTCACCAACGCAACCCGTTTCGCAAGTCTGATCGAAGCGTACGATCGGAATCCTCTCGTAACACAATTCAAGAAGGGCGACAACGCCGGCACGTACGTCGTTACTCGCAGCGCAAGCACGGACGTTATTCATGCTGATATCGACCGCTCTATCTACTGGTTCATTCGGGAAGAAAAGAACTCGCCGTCGCTCGTTGCAGGTTTCAACATCAAAGAGATTCAGCATGGATCGCGGACACTTCTTTCTTCCCCCTTCCCTCTTGAGAAAATCCAGTGCACATGGAGCGGAAGTACAGTCGATCTCATCATCCCAAAACAATTTGCTCAGATAAAAATCTGGGCGCCGCAAGTGAAGACTGCTTCGGTCAACGGTGTGGTTGCATCTTACAAAAGAGATGGAGAGTATATCGTCATCAGTCAATCGTCGCAGCCTGCAATGACGGTTACGGCTCCCCGCGACAGCATGCTGTTTCTCGGAAGAACTAATCCGGTTACTGTTCGAGTGTGGAACGCGACCGCAAATCCTGTTGAAGGAAAAGTTACGATCAGACTTTCAGCGGACTGGAAACAACGGATGCAGAGCCAGCTTACCTATTGGGGCGGGATTGTGAACCTCATTCCAACGAACAAAGTTGCCATCGAACGAAAAACATTCCCGGCCGAATATTTGAAAGACGCGGCATGGATTGACGGAGTCGCATCGGTCGTGAAATCCATTCCGGCCGGCGGGATGGAAACATTTACGTTGAATATCGAAGTTCCGAACAACGCAGCTCCGGTTACGTATCCCGCGCTCGTATCCTTTGGCAATGATACAATCGCCATGTCGTTGGTGGTAAAAGCTCCCGTCACTGCTCACCTGATGATACCCAATGGCAAGAAAGAACAGCTGTGCATCGATTTTACCAATCAGACATCCGGGCCGTTGATCGTCTCAGCGAAGCTGACACTCGATCCGACGTGGAAGATAAGCGGTAAATCCCAGCACAGTGTGAAGCTCGCTCCGCTCGAAAAGACGCGGCTCTCTATTCCTATGACGCTGGCCGGTTACACTCAGGACAACCAGCTTTATCCAGTCCATCTACAAATGGAGAATGAGAAATACTCGGAGAAGATCGTGCACGATTTTTATACCGGCGTTGCACATTTTGCTTCAACTCCTCCGTCCCTGGACGGCTCGTGGAAGGGATGGAATCGAACCAATCCAATGCTCATCAATAAAGCAACGCAGATCGGCAGGCTGCTTTTTGGCAACCAGCCATGGAAGGGAGAACGTGATCTCTCTGCAAAGATCAGCGTTATGTATGACGACCAATATCTGTATGTCGGCGCTGACGTTTCGGACGATAGCCTCATTACGCATTGGGATTTTCCGCGCATGAGTTATCCGTGGGATACGGATTGCATGGAGGTTGTGCTGGATACGCGCGTAAACTCAACGCAAGGATACGATCCGCCCACGCCCGGACTCTTCCGTCATCTCTCGATGGCTGAATATCGGGAGACAGATTTTGCCGCGGAGGCGTGGCAGGGGGCGGGAGCGGGTGGCCCACTTTTGCCGAAGCCGAATCTTGTACCGGGAGCGGAAACATTTTATCACCGGACGAAAACCGGATACAATATTATTGCGCGCTATCCGCTTTCCAGCATGAAAGACATTGTTGTCGGACCGGGAAACAAAATTGGATTCGACGTGGCGATCAACGACAATGACGGCACGAACTACCGCCGCAACCAACATATCTGGGCGGGATACAATCAGAACCAATCATGGTGGGACGTTGGAACGATAGGGGCGTTGGTGTTTGGGCCGAGGAAATAAAGCAAAATGAAATATGCTCTCTTTATACTGTGGCTTCTTCTCGTTGGAGAAGCCACTACGTTTTCGCAGACTCCAACTTTTCCATCTGCGACTAATTACATCAATCCGGGAAC
>JBBRUI010000276.1:0-6151 GCA_038247945.1 Bacteroidota bacterium
ATTTCTTTTATGTTGATAGCTGAAGCCTTCAGGTCGCCAAGGATGTTTGCGAGAACTCCCGGCTTGTCGTAGTGACGGACAACGAGTTGCCAGGCGGCGGCAGTCTTGCTTGCCCGGTTCACCCAGTTGCGGACGTTTCCTTGTTTAACAAATTCTCCGATAATCGTGACCACCTCTTCCGCAACGGCGTTCTGCGCTTGCTCAGTTGAAGCTCCGATGTGGTGGGTGCCGTACACATTGGGAAGCGATGCAAAGTCGCTTTTGAATTCGCCTTTCTTGTCTTCGGGCTCTCCGACAAATACATCTGTGCCCACTTTTATTTTGCCGGATTGCACAGCTTCGGCAAGCGCCGGTTCGTCCACGACTTCAGCGCGTGAAGTATTGAGAAAAATTGTACCGGGTTTCATGAGTCCGATGATCTCTTTGTTGATGAGTCCTCTGGTTTCCGGCTTGAGTGCAAGGTGCACTGAAATGATATCGGATTGTGGGACCAGTTCCTTCACCGTGCCGGCGAACTGAATGTCGAGCGCTGCAGCTTTTTCTGGTGTGAGGGATTTAGACCAACCGACCACTTCCAATCCAAAAGCTTTTGCGCGGGAAATTACTTCCAACCCGATTTGACCGACGCCAATCACTCCCAGCGTTTTGCCGAAGATGCCGTCGGCTTGAGAGTACTCACCCTTGTTCCATTTTCCTGCACGCAAGTCGATGACATTGTCGGCGATGCGTCTGTCGAGTGCGAGAAGCAAACCCATCGTCAGCTCCGCGACCGCAATTGAATTTTTGCCGGGACAGTTCGTGACATAAATGCCGCGGGCGTTTGCGCTTTTGATATCGATTGTGTTGACTCCCGCTCCCGCCCGGATGATCAGACTGAGATTCTTCGCCGGGGAAATGCAATCCGCCTTTACTTCCGTCGAACGGACGACCAGAATGCTCGCGTCGGCGATGTTGGCAGCCAATTCTTCCGACTTGAGGTTCGGCTTGTACTCAACTTTCACTCCGAGGTTGTTGATTTCGGAAAGATATTTTTCAGGAAACGCATCGGCAATCAACACGTTCATGTCATCGGTCCTTTTTGATGGTGGCTATCGTGGCGTGTACTTTAAAACGGCTCCCGCCTCGGATCCTGATCTGTCGGTGACAACGACGTAGACTGTTCCGTTGGCAGTAACTGCTACATCCTGCGGCGCTACTGAGAGTCCGTTTGTATCCGGAATTCTGTACACAGCGGTTGTCTTCTCCGAGTTTGATGATACAACGGTAAGATCTTGTGTCAGCGGGTCGGCGGTATATACATTGCCGGCTGCGTCGATAGTTCCTCCTCGGGCGGCACCCGACACGACCGGTTCGGTCAGCATTTTGCTTTGAGAGAGATTGCCGGGAGTGATGGAATACATCCGGACGACATTTTGAGAAGATGTGGCGAGAAAAGTAAACGAAGTATAAACTGTCCCGAATGCGTCGGCCGCGAGAAAGCGCGGTCCAGCTTGGTCAACGCCAGTGGGAGCAAGTGATGAGGACGCAATGACAGTGACATTGCCGTTGCTCAGCTTCAGCACAAAATTTTCCGGGGAGCCATACGCACTGACATAAATATCCCCGATGGGTGAAACGTCCACATCACCAAGCCGGATGACAGTCGCTGAAATGGAGCGGGTCGTTCCGCTGTTCGCGTCAAAGACAGCGGAGGCATCGCCGCTGAATGGATTGAGGGGAAAGGAAGCCGTGACAGTTTTAGTTTGTGCGACAATCCGATCAACAATAGTCGAGTTATGTATTACGAGGAGATCACCGCTGCGCTTATCGACAGCTACCTTTTGAATTTGATTTGGATACGACATGGAATCCGTTTGAGTACCGCCGGGAGAGAAGCGACGCAGTTTGTTATTTTTCGTATCTGCAACCCACACGTTGCCGGATCCATCGACTGCGATTCCCTGGGGAGACCTCAAGAGTCCTACAGGGACAAACACCGTGGGTCCGGAAAGCAAGACTTGTGCCGCCGGCGCCGTGATTTTTTCTTCGCGGCAAGCAGCAAATCCAAGAACCGCAACAATAGCAAACCGAAGGTTCATAATAATTTCAGATTTCAAGAACAGGACACAGGAGTTAATTCGTATGGAAGATATGAAGTATTCGGAAAGTCGCAAGCTGACATTACCTGATTTCCGACAAAGAGTCTCACGCGGAGACGCTCTACGAGTCGTAGACAAAGAACGCCAAGGTGGAACGAATACCGAAACACCCATTTCATAATCGATGGTGGAGAGAATTCTCAGCCGAAAGGCTGATCAGCCTCAGGCTGAAACCGACAGGTGAATGCGCGTAATCGAAAGATTCAATCTCGAACTTGCCTTTGCAGCTTTGCGTCTCTGCGTGAGATTTTTATATCAGATTTAAGGCATTGCTACAGTTGCAACTAATCCATAAAAATCTTGCCCGGGTTCAGAATATTGTTTGGATCGAACACCCGCTTTATCTCTTTCATCAATTTTAATTCAACAGGAGAGAGGGCGATCGGGAGATAAGATTTTTGGGAGTAGCCGATTCCGTGTTCGCCTGAAATCATTCCGCCGAGCGAAACCGTGAGCGCAAAGATTTCTCTTATCGCCGTATCAACGTGTGTGTTCCATGTATGATCGTCGAGCTGGTCTTTCAAAATATTGACATGCACATTTCCGTCGCCTGCATGTCCATAACATATTGACGTGATGCCATATTTGGCACAGATCTCTTTCACGCCTTTGACGAGCTTGGGCAAATTTGCCCGCGGGACGACGGTATCTTCCTCTTTGTATGCAGAAATCGACTTGACTGCTTCGCCAACGCCGCGCCGCAGGGCCCATACATCCGCCACTTTTGATTTATCTTCAGCAAGCAACACGTCTATCGCATTGTGGGCTTGAACCACCTCTGCAATCGCTGCGATCTCCTCATTCAACACATCGTCGTTGTTTCCATCGACCTCAATTAAAAGCTGGGCTTCCGCGTCGCTGTTGGGGAATTGCTTGCCGAGCATTTTTTCAGCGACCTTTACTGCGGCGCGTTCAAGAAACTCACATGCCGAAGGCGTAATCCCTCTCTGAAAAATACTGGCCACTGCGGTCGCTGCATCGTCGAGATTGCTGAATTGAACGAGGACGACCTTCCTCATTCGCGGAAGAGGAATGAGTTTGAAAATTATTTTGGTGATGACAGCAAGCGTTCCCTCACTCCCAACAATCAACTGCGTAAGATTGTAGCCGGAGACGTTCTTCAATACGCGTCCACCGGTGTTGATGACCTCGCCGGTCGGAAGTACTCCTTCGAGCCCAAGCACGTAGTCTTTCGTAACGCCATACTTCACTGCACGCGGTCCGCCGGAACACTCCGCGAGGTTTCCCCCCAGATGAGAACTGCCGCGTGAAGCCGGATCGGGCGGATAGAAAAGCTGGCGGCGTTCACACTCCTCTTGAAAGATCTGTGTGATAACTCCCGGTTCAACCACTGCCTGAAAATTCTTCTCGTCAATCTCAAGAATGTGATTGAACTTCTCCATTGAGAGCACAATGCCGCCGTACACCGGCAGCGCTCCGCCTGAGAGTCCGGTGCCGCCACCGCGCGGAGTTACAGGAATACGACGCAAGTTTGCGAGCTTTAGAATTTCTGAGACTTGTTGCGTGGACGTTGGCTTCAGAATAATTTCGGGAGGGAATGCCAGGTCTTCCGTTTCGTCCTGGCCGTAGATGGATTTCGATTCATCATCGACGAAAACATTTTCTTTTCCGATTATGCTGATGAACTGACTCGTAATGTCAGGAGTAAGCTTTGTGTATGCCATGTGATTGTTTGATGGAGAGATGAAACTGTTCTGCAAAAAGATAAGAAGATTTTTGGTGGGATATACTCGCTACTTCTCCTGAGTAGTGTCTCCGTTTGGAAGCGCACGTCATTCCGAAATGTTCTTATTCGGAATCCGAACTAAGAAACAAACTTGAAAGGATGCTGAAAAAGAGCAATTCAGCATGACATGGGTTGGGAGGACTACGCTTGATTTGAAACTGAGACATTACCTTCTCCTGAGCGCAGTCCTGACGTTGTTTGTCAGGACGAAGTCGAAGGATGTCGACTCCATGAAACTCACAACTTCTCCAGCAACTCAATCGTCTCAACAACGCTACCCCGCTCGCCCAACCGGACGAAGTTTGTCACTGTTCCAAGCCATGGACCCGGATGCTGGATTGAATGGCCAAGCTTGTAAATGTCTGCGTCGAGTAACTCAAGCCGTCTCTCGATTCCAGGCTCATCTAATGCGGCAAACTCAAGCGCAACGTTCCACGCTTCAGCACGTGCAACATCGAGACAGAAGTGAATAACTTTCTCATCCGTTCTGCCGCCGACCCAATCCAACACGCGAAGGAAAGGCCACACAGCGGCAAGAGTGTCTCCGACCTTATCGATCAACGATCCGAGAATCAGATTAATCCTGTTGAAATCCTCCTGCAAGCTTTGAATCTGATCGCCGGGAGATGTTTGCGCGGCCACAATTGCAAGGTCAACATTTATGTGTGCGTTGATGCCGAGAAGCAGATGTTGAAGAACAATTGCCCACCAATCATCCGCTGTCGTGAATGCGGCCTCCCAGGATTTCTTTACCGGCCGGCCGGCGCGGTACGCATCAAACGCCTCGAAATATCTGCCGGCAAACAACACGTCGAGCCGTTCCATGCGTTTGCCGTCCTCAAAGAATCCATCTGCTATGCCTTGCTTGACGCTGACGGTTACTTTGCGGTAGAGCGCGGGAAAATATCCGAGGCGGCTGTTGTTCACCTTAGCCCATTGGATGATTTCATCCAGTCGTTGTATCACTTCATCGATTGTGCGGGGTTGCATTGATGCTAAGTACATGAATTCATAAATCCAATGACATATTATTTGCCTTGCTTCATGAGCATTCCATATTACTCACTGATGTTACGCACAGGATATATGTAACCCTTTCAGGGCAACTTGGATTTTTATTTTTCTTGTCCGAGGGCATTGCCTCTACGAGGTCGTAGACCCTCGGCTATAATATCTTTCCACTTCGTGGAAATATGCACGACTGACCCTTAAAGCGTCGCGTATTTTAGGTCGGGGCAACGCCCCGACACTCGTTCGCCCCAATGATCTTGAACCCTGTCCCGAAGGCATGCCTTTGGCAAAAGGGTTCCATACTGCTTTTGCGTAACATCAGTTACGCAAAACAAAATACGTCACCGAACTTACGAACCAGAGCACTAAGCAGAGTCTTGCGGTGAGTCCGGCAGCTTTACCGACGGCGGATCGTAACCGACAACGGAACCCGCACGAATGCGTGCGAGAAAAGGAGAGACGGTTGTGCCCGGCAGCGTGCGGACGTTATCTTCGATGCGAATCATGCCGATGCCCGTGCCTGCGCCGATGGTGCAGTTGGATCCGATCTCTACAAGGCCGTAACGAAACTTGCCGGAGCCTTCGTAGGCGTGACAGGTAATGCGTGTGAACGCTCCGAGCAATGTATTGTCTGCAATAAAAATCAGCTCCGGCCTAAAATGATCGAGCCACGTCATCTGCATGATCTCGACATTGCGTCCGATGTGGCAGCCCATCCACCGGTACCAGCGGTTCTTGAACGGTGTTCCCTTCATAAAAAAAGAAACACCAACCTGCAAGAGCGCCAATACTTTTCTCCCTGCGGGAAGATTCAGTTGCCGCCAGTTGATTGCGTTCGGTTCCTCCGGCGCGCCGAGGCCTGAGAATGTATAATGCCGTGCAGGTGATGCAAGGAATTTATCCAGCTTGGCCTTGCCGTCCGTTGTACGCGGATCCAGCGTTGCAATGTCGACGCCTTTGCCGTTTGCAGTCTTGCTGATGAAAACGGTTCGCCGCTTTCTTTTGGCGTGCTTCAGTGCGCGGAGAAGGATATCCGTGGTTACTGCGCGCATTACTTGTTCGGGGGATTCAGTGTGCATAGCGACGGAGTTTCAGTTCAATGAGGGTTCTCAAGCTAAAATGTTTTATTTCAGAACAAAGCCTTGTCATTCCCGCCTGTTGTGAGCGGGAATTCAGCACGCAAGTATCTCTTTCTGGATTCCCGATTGAAGCGTTCGGGTATGACCCCAACTCCACCATCATTCCCCGCCTGTGG
>JBBRUI010000277.1:0-6110 GCA_038247945.1 Bacteroidota bacterium
ATTCTTTCCGATCTGCACTTTGTTAGGCGCCGCATTGCGCTCCAGCGCCTGCAAATCTGTATTGATCGCAAAAAAGTCCACTCCGTGCAGGCCTTTTGCAATCATGCTGTTGATGGCGTTGCCCCCGCCGCCGCCGACTCCGACGACGCGAATCTTGGCACCGCGCTCGTAATAGTCATCGAGTTCGATCACAGGATACCCTCCTTATTGAATGAGTGATTTAGTGAAAACTGTCTTGTATGCATGTTCGTTTGTACGGATTGTAGTATTAGAATCAAAGCTCGTCGAACCATGATTTCATTCTGCCAATGATATCGCTCTTTACAAGCAGCGGTCCTTTTTCTTTTTTTGGAGTTAACTTGGTATTCGTCGCCGTTCCGCTTGTCCGCTCCTGATATTTCAAACCGTGATACACAAGTCCCACAGCAGTGGAGTAAACCGGATTTTCAATCTCGCGAACAAGTCCGCCTGCAAACCCGCTGGGAATTCCGATCTTCACAGGCATACCAAGAACCTCGCGCGCCAACTCTGACGTCCCTTTAATGAGCGCGCCGCCCCCGGTCAACACAACTCCGGCGGAGAGATGCTTGGAATATCCCGAGCGTTTGATTTCCAGCGCCGCGATCTCAAAAATTTCTTCCATGCGTGGCTGGATGATTGTCGCGAGAAGTTTCTTATCAATCTCAATCGGCTGACGGCCGCCGACACTGGGGATGATAATCGGATCGTTATCAACAACTGCGGGAAGATATGCGAAACCGTGCTCCTTCTTCAGCTTCTCTGCCAGATCGTTGAGAATGCCGAGGCCTTTGCGAATATCGTCGGTTACTTTCTTCCCTGCAATCCCAATGACTGCGGTATGACGAATGGTGCGTTCTTCAAACACTGCAAGGTCCGTCGTTCCTCCCCCCACATCGAGCAGCGCAATGCCGACTTCCTTTTCCTCATCATCAAGAACTGCATAGCTTGATGCAAGAGGTTCGAGCACCATGTCAGAGACTTCGAATCCTGCGCGCTGCACACATTTGTAAATATTTTGCGCAGCGCTTACCAGCCCGGTAATAATATGGACGTTCGCTTCCATGCGTACGCCGGACATGCCGAGCGGATCGTAAACCCCGTCCTGTCCATCAATGATAAATTCTTGTGGAATGACATGGATGATTTTTCTGTCCGATGGCAACGCGACGCGCTTCGTATCTTCGATCAGCCGGTCGATGTCGGCTTGCGTTACTTCGTGGTCGGGGCCGCTGATGCCGATAACGCCGCGGCTCTGGAAACTTTGAATATGGTCGCCGGCGATTCCCACGATCACCGACTGGATGTTCACGCCGGATTGCGAATGCGCTTCATCGAGCGCTGCGGTAATGGAGCGGATAGTCCTGTCGATGTGCGTGACGACGCCGCGCATCATCCCCTCCGAGGGCGCCCGCCCAACGCCGAGAATGTTGACTCGTCCGTGTTCATCCGTGCCGGCAACAACGGCGCAGACTTTTGTAGTTCCTATATCGAGACCAACAATAATGTTGTCCATAGATTATCCTTTTTATTGAATGAACGTCCTCGTCCTGCCCGGTGTCAGGCAGGAGTGTGGTTCCACCGAACCACCACTTGATCTTCAAATCGCAGGTCGATGTACTGAAGCTGCTGCGCGCCGTTTTTTGCCACGACTGATTTCCAAAAGGCATCGAACTTTACAAGATTGATCCCGACCTGTTCACGGCCAAGAACCACCGGAATTCCAAACTCCGCAGTGTAAAACACTGCATCTTTGTTCTCCTCGAAATGGATTTCGGAAATATTCCGGTATAACTCTCCATCAATTGCCTGAGCCACAGAAAGAATTGAAAGTGCGTCAAGAGCATCCCGGTTTTTTGTGCGGGCGCCGGACACGAACCCTCCGGAAGGCAAGCCCGTAAGCACCGGCAAATCGAATATGGATTGCGACCGGGCCGGAGGAAGAACATATCCGTCAGCATCGAGATAATACAGTCTGTCTAAAACAAACGCCGCGACCGGAACTCTCTCTTCAATGGAGATGCGAACGCGATTGGGAATGTCGCGATGCACAGCCACGGATTTGATATACGGATTCTTACTCACGCGTCGCTCAATTGCAAAGAGATCCAGCTCGAACATGAGGCTGTTCCCGGGAACCACCGCTAAAACCAAAATATCTTTCGCCGCGAGAATTCGATTTCCCTCTACCACAACTTCAGTTGCACGCCGGTTTTCTTTCCACACATTTGCATAGATGGCGAGACCAAGCAATACGGCGCCTAATAGTATCATGAGCAAAAAATGCTTCTTCGCATTTGTCTTTTTCGGCTGGCCGGTTGTAGTGAGGTTCATGCTACATGCACCAATGAAGGTTGCTCAAAACCCACAAACTGAATTTCAATCGGCAACAAAACACTCCATTGCTCAAAAATAATGTGCTGCACATGGTGCACGAGACTATAAATATCCTGAGCGCTTGCCTCGTTAGCGTTTACGATTGTATTTCCCACAACTTCGGCGCCGCCCAGCAACAAGCCATTCACGCCGGCCTGCCGGATAAGATTCTCCGGTTGAGATCCGATGTCAGACTTGAACATTTGTATAGTGCGCTTAGCGGTTGTGAGTGTTTCCCTTTGTGTCATGTCGAGGATAATCGCTCCACGAAAGCCCTCATTGCTGACCAGCAAGTTCGGAGTGAGAATACAATGGGGGAAGTTATTTTCTCTGAAATAATTGAGAAGCTCTTCAATCTCTTCCTTCGAATTTGCTTCGAGAAGATAATCAGCCGGACCGCCGATGCCCAGAAATGTATATGGAGCCACAGGTTCGCTGAGCAGAATTGTTCCGCGATAGAATCGTTGTATGTCGGTAATCGAAACCATACTACTTCACCTTTTCAGCTTTCAACTGTTTGATAAACTCTTCTCCGAACTTCCAGATATCGCCGGCCCCCATCGTTATAATGATGTCGCCCGGCTGCTTCGTCTTCATTAAAAACTCAGGCACCTGTTTTTTGTCTGCGACATAATGCACTTGCTTGTGCCCGTACTCTTTCGCGGTGTTGGCGATCAGCTCACCGGTAATTCCCTGAATAGGCTCTTCACGTGCCGGATAAATATCCGTCAACACAAGAACGTCGGCGTTGAAGAACGAACGGCCAAAGTCTTCATAGAAATCTCTCGTGCGGGAGTACAGATGCGGCTGAAATACACACACCACTCTGCGCCGCCAACCGGCCTTCACGCCCGTGAGCGTCACCGAAATTTCCGTGGGATGATGGGCGTAATCATCCACGACCATAATGCCGTTCACATCAGCCTTCACTTCCCATCGGCGGAAAACACCGGTGAACTTTTCAATTCCCGCTTTAACTTTAGCGAACGGCACGTTCAGTTCAAGGCCAACCGCAATGGCAGCGAGCGCATTTTGCACGTTATGGTTGCCGGGAATCTGAATCGTCACTTCTCCCAGTTCTTTTCCTTCCCGCACAACAATGAACGATGTCCTATTTTCTTTATGGCGGATATCCACCGCCTGTAAATCCGCCTGGCCATTCAAGCCGTACGTGATGATTTTTTTCTTGATCTTCGGCATGATGTTCTGCAGTGCCGGTTCATCAAGACACAACACAACGAAACCGTAGAACGGAACTTTAGATGCGAACTGGATGAATGCAGACTTGATATCGTCCAGGTCGCGGTAGCAATCCAGATGATCTGTTTCCAGCGTCGTCAGCACAGCGATTGTTGGAGTGATCGATAGAAAGGAACGATCAAACTCGTCCGCTTCAACAACAATGAATTCCCCTTTGCCAAGACGCGCATTCGACCCGGCAAGACCGTGCAGCCTGCCGCCAACGATCACGGTTGGATCGACGCCTCCTTCCATCAATACCAAACTGACCATCGAGGTCGTTGTAGTTTTACCATGCGTACCGGCGATACCGATTCCGTATTTCAGGCGCATAACTTCCGCGAGCATTTCCGCCCGGCGAATAACGGGCAGTTTGCGCTTCAATGCTTCAACAATTTCAGAATTGACGAGCGCGAGCGCGGAAGAATAGACAAGCACATCCACATCGGGGTCGAGATTCTTCGCATCGTGCCCGATGAAAACTTTTGCGCCGAGTGCCTGCATCCGCTCAGTATTATCGCTTGCCGCTTTATCCGAGCCTGTGATGCTGAATCCCTGATCCATCAGAATCTCAGCGATCCCGCTCATACCGATGCCGCCAATGCCGACAAAGTGAAGTTTTTTGATTGATGAAAACAAAGTATCCTGTTAGTTTCGAAATGTTACACTGATGAAGTGCTTCAATAATTCAATTCCCTTATCTGTCCGTAAACCCCGGCCGCCGCCACGGGGGACGTTTGGCCTTGGGAACGTGCTGCGCGACCCTGTTCATCTCGGCAACCAGCTCGCTTTCTTTCTCATACCGTCCCACTCGTACACGAAGCAGCCTCCGTCGCCGCTTCAGTTTGAATACAATAACCTGAAACCTGCCGCTTGTCTGCACCAGTTTTTCGCGACCAACGTGCATCCATTCAATATTTGTCGGGTCGATCTTCCGTTCGTGAAAGCGGTTTTTAAACGTGATCGTGTCGCCGGAAATTATCAGCCGCCTGTTACGGATGAAGTTCAACAGCAATGCGGCAAAGGACATCACGACAAAAAAAAGAATTACGTAGATGATCGGGTCACTCATCACGTAGGTAAATTCCTTTTCAACAACACTTCCCCGAATGCCGCCGTAGAGAACAAGAGTCACGAGATAGATCAACGCCGACTGATAATAGAAGTCGAGTTTATACTTGAATGTTTTCTCGTGGAGTTCTTCCATCCTACACCTTTGCTAACTTCAGCGCAGCCTGTGCAATAGTTGCCGCCGCATCGGGTTTGCCGAGTGTTCTGGCCTCGGCAGCCATTTTCGCTAATCTCGTCTCATCCGCAAGCAATTCATTTACCGTTGAAAGCAGCTGCTTACTCAGCTCACCATCCTTTATCATCACTGCCGCACCTTGGTCGACCATTGACCGCGCATTTTCCGTTTGATGATCGGCGGCGGCAAACGGATACGGGACCAACACCGACGGAAGACCCACAACCGCCAGTTCGGCTAACGTGCTCGCGCCTGCGCGACAAACAGCGACATCGGACGCAGCGTACGCAAATTGCATCTGCTCGATGAATTCATGGACACGAACTTGTTTCTTTTCATCTACACTCAATTTATGTTGCATTTTCGTGTTGATTCGTTCGAAATCGATTTTTCCTGTTTGCCAGATAATCTGAAGCCCGGCTTTCAATAACTCCGGCAGAATCCTCTCAATCTCTCTATTGATCGACGCCGCACCGAGAGATCCGCCGAAAGCCAGAATTGTTTTTGTGTTTGGATTAAGATTAAAAAGCTTCGCTCCCTCTTCTCTCGTTACCGTTCCAAGCTTTGCGTTCGTCGGGTTACCGCTTAACCGCACGTTATCAGAGCGGCGAAGATACTGTCGTGTAGCTTCAAAGCTGATGTGGACTTCATTCACGTATGCCGCCAGCTTTCGTGTTGTCGCGCCCGGATAACTATTCTGTTCCTGTATCAGGGTGGGGATTTTCATTTTCGTCGCCACATACAATGGCGGCCCGCAAACATATCCACCTGTTCCTATCACCACATCAGGTTTTACTTTCTTCATGAGAAAGAACGACTGCATGATTGCCACCACCACTTTTGCCGGAAACAGAAGATTATTGAGGGTGAACTTTCTTCTGAATCCGCTGATCCAGATCGGCGCGAAGCTATAGCCCCGTTGCGGAACGACCCGCGCCTCTATCTTATCTTTCGTCCCGACGAAAGTAATCGCTGCATCGGGCACCTGCCGTTTGATTTCATCGGCGATGGCAAGCGCGGGAAAAAGATGTCCGCCGGTGCCGCCGCCTGCGAAGAGTACTCTTGTCATTCTGAGCCTCTCTTTCCAGAGGCGAAGAATCCAGAGCCAGCGCTTGCCTTTACTGGATTCTTCGCTCCGCTCAGAATGACATGTCCATTCACCCGCCACTTGATTGCATTGGCGATGGCAAGCGCGGGAAAAAGATGTCCGCCGGTGCCGCCGCCTGCGAAG
>JBBRUI010000278.1:0-6086 GCA_038247945.1 Bacteroidota bacterium
CAGCGAGAGCGCGATGCCGCTGATAGCAACACTTCTAGGATCCACATCGGACGTTTCATGTCCGCGTGCAACCGAATCGGTGCTGGGTTTTGTATGTTCCTGATCGTGCTTCATGTCAGTGCTGCTCGGCCATACCGTTATGAAACCGCGGGTCGTTCAGCGGCAAAAGAGGTTGATTCTTCAGATTATAAATGAACAGCCACACCCATCCTCCACCGATTGCAACAGGAGCGACTATCGTCAGCCAATGGAATTGCAACTGATGATTGTTGAATGCCGGATAGACGAGCCAGTACAAATCAATGAACCGCATGAGGAGAATACCGACCGCAATTCTTGCCAGCGGCTCGATGTTTCTTTTCAATCCACGGGAGAGCAACAATGCAAACGGAATCGCAAAGTGTCCGAGAATCAGAATTACCGCAAAAACATTCCAGCCTGTGCCCATCCGCCGCAAGTGCCACATATTATCTTCCGGCAAGTTGCCCGACCAGATAATGAGAAATTCCGAGAACGCAATGTACGCCCAGAGAATGGTGAACGCCATCATCAGATTGCCGAGATGGTGGATGTGTCGTGTGTTCAGAATATCCACCAGCGGCTTCTTGTCTCCGAGAGACCGAACAAGGAGAATGCAAAACGCTAGAGCCGTCAACACGACGCCGACAATCCTTCCGAGTCCATACATCGTGGAGTACCATTCAGGTTCAAGGGACATCATCCAATCCACAGAGGCAAGTGTTACAGTGAGAACGAAAAACACCATCGAAGGGCCGCTGGCGATTTTCATCTTACGTGTGAACCGGCTCCCGCCTTCTGTATCTTGCAGACGGGAGTTCTTCGAAAGCCAGAACGCAACCGCCGTCCAAAACCCGAAATAAAACACCTGACGCGCAATGAAGAACGGAACATTCAGGTAGCCGAGCTTCTTTTCCACCACGTGATCCAGGTGCTCGTTACTCGTCCACGGATACAGATCGTGCATTCCAAGAAGTATCGGTATGAAAAGAATCGCCATGAAAGGAAGCGTGCGGGCGCCCGACTCAACGTATCGCTGCACGATATGTCCCCACGACCCCGACACGAGATGATGCAGAATTAAAATACCGAGACAGCCCAACGTCAGCCCGATCCAGAAAAGATATCCGTACAAATACGATTGAAAAAAATCCGCCCGCGAAAGTATCGCTCCGATAACAAGCAGCACCGCTCCCCCCGCGCCGGCAAACATTGCCTTCTGCTGGATGTTGTTGAACTGCGGCTGGAGGGATTCGTTATGATTCATTTCAGGAGTTCTTTCTTGTCAGATTCGGGAAGCGACGCGACCGCGGCACGCTGACTTAGTTGCAATGCGCGGATATATGCGACGATCGCCCACCGGTCGTTCACGGGAATGCTTGGCGCGTAGCTGTACATCTTGCCAAAACCGTTCGTCATTACATCAAAAAAATATCCTGCCGGTCTTGCACGCAGACTGTCCATGTGAAATGAATTGGGCCGCGGGAACCCGCGCTGCACAATCATTCCGCCACCGTCGCCCAGGCGTCCGTGGCAGGGAGTGCAAAAAGTTATGTATCGGTTTCTCCCGCGTTGTATCACGCTATCCGTGACGACCAAGGGGAAAAGGTCAGCAATCTTCCCGTTAACTTTTCCGGTATGCAGTAAATCCGTGTTTGATGCGGAGCCCCGCGGGACAGTTCCCTGCGGAAGCGGGCGTGCAGATGAACCGTCAGCGAAGAGATTACTTTTCTCCATCGGCTTGATTCTTCCGGTGTCGTACATGTCGTTGCATCCTGTGAAGAAAACCAACATGATCAAACCCGTCACTCCGGACGCAACGTTTGAGAAAACGCTTATGCCCTTCAAGGACGAGCTCTTATTAACCGCCGACTTTAGTCGGCGGAAAAGTGGCTGCCAACAAAACGTGGGGACTGTTTCAACAGTCTCAACCGATACACCAAACCGATTTACAAACCTCAATTCAAATCGCTTTCTCATTCTAATAATCGTCATCCCGGTGATATGGATCTTTCGTATACACGTGATCAACAACTGTGATATAATCGGGCCTCAGAGTTTCGAGGAACGTTTTAGTTTTTTCTTTATCGAATTTCGGATCGGTGGCTTCGATGCAAAGGAAGAATTTGTCTCTTGTTGCAAGTTCGAATCTGTCCACATTAAACACCGGATGCACCGGACGCGGCAAGCCGTTCTTGAAGATCATCCCCACCACGGCTCCGATGGCGGAAAATAAAATTGTCAGTTCAAATGTCACCGGGATCCACTGGGGCCAACTGTTGAGCGGCCGTCCGCCGATGTTCAAAGGGTAATCGATGACGGAAGTCCAATACTGAAAAAAGAATCCGGTCAGCATTCCTGTAATGCCACAGCAAAGGACGAACAACGAGAGCTTTGTATGTTTGATGCCCAGCGCATCCGTCAGCTCTTCCATCGGGAATGGGGTATACGCATCCATATCCTCGTACCCCTCGCGCCGGGCAAGTTCCGCTGCCGCCAGAATTTTCTCCGGCGCATCGAACTCTGCCATCAATCCGTATATGTCGGGCCGCTTGACGAAAAAGTTCATAACCGGTAATTATTCCCGTCTTTGTTCATATCAAACACCAAACTGGCGGAGGTGATGATCAAGATGGTTCCACATAAGCCTGTCCCATTCCTCTGAAGTCATCGGGCCGAAGAATGGATGAGAATCCTTCGTAATTCCTTCGGGACCAACCTGAATAAAATGTTGAACGGAAGCAATGAGCTTTTGCCTTTCCTCTTCGAAATTTCTTTGATCTGAAACAACAAAGTGTTTATCGGTTGGAAGATTCTTCTGGAATGGTTGGTCACCGGTCAATTTCTTTTTTGCGATTCTGCCGAACAATATTCCCATCAATCCGCGCTTCGCCTTCAACTCGCCGTACGCTGACATCAATGGCCGCTGGGCATGCGCGAGCATTTGTGCAACTTCCATTTTTCCCCATCGGGCTTTCGCATCGGGGGAGAGCCTCTTGACCCGCTCGATCAATTCGCTGCTATCGGATGTGTTGAACATGCTTTTCATTGAACAACTTTCCCTAGTTCACCTTGATGTCGGGCCAAAGCCCTGAGCATATAAGAAACTTTTTTATCCACGAGCTTGCCAAAGGCATCCCTTCGAGAGAAGCTCGTGGCAATAAAAGCAATCGTTGCACATGCGTATTCCAATTCGCTCCGAAATCATGCTCGCAATCAGGTTATCACCGTGACCATTTAGGTCGTCGATAATGAACTGTTCTATTGCCACGACCTTCAGGTCGTGGTTAACAAACGAAGACTCTCACTCGGACTTCAGTCCATCAACCGAGAATCCGTTGTTCCGGAGAGCCTCTTGATATTCCTCATCAAAGGATTTTTTCCGGTGATGCTCCTCCTGATCTCGAATATAGTCCCGTACACCCTCAACCCCGGATTCACTGACAGACACCGCAATATATTCATCTTGCCATTCAAGTCTTAGATTCATTCCACTCTTATTGTTCACCCAAAACGCAGATTCGCCTTTTAATAGTTGAGCTACGTTGGAAATTGTCTGCTCTGACTTCAGCGAGATGAGTGTATGTACATGTTGAATGTGCCCACCAATGGTATCGAGATAAATATCCTCTTCACGAGCATTGGATTTGATATGTTCGAAGATCTTTATCCGATATTCTTTCTGAAGAACCGGCTCCCGATTCTTTGTTGACCAAATTAGGTGTACCCAAATTCTGATGAATGGCATAACTTCACCGCCTTGGTGTTGGGCTAAAGCCCCATCGGGTAGGGGATTATTTTATCCACGAGCTAAAGCTCGTGGCAATAACAAGGAATCGTGTACCAAAATGATTCTCCAATTTGCCCCGGGGATTATATCCGTAAGCCGTGGGGCTAAAGCCCTAACGGTGTAAGGAATTATTCTAATCCACGAGTTGAAGCTCGTGGCAATAGTAAAAGTCAAGCGCTGAAAAATTCAACTCTCCGAAATAGCTCCGCTGGTGGCAATAACAATGAATCGTCTAACAAAATAACACACTCCAATTTGCCTCGGGAAAAATCGCCGCGATCTTCATCATTGTTCAAATCCTTAGTCCCGGAGTTAGGCTAAAGCCCCAAGAGTGTAGGGGTATTATTCTAATCCACGAGCTGAAGCTCGTGGCAATAGCAAAGACTCTATCGTTGGTATCGTGGGTTATTGCCACGACCTTCAGGTCGTGGTACAAATCTCCCCCTACCTTCCTCGGGCTTTAGCCCCTCATCCATGGTGCTAATTCGCGTCCGCGCTTGTGTCATAAATTCTGCCGCGCCAGGGCAACAAATGTTTGATCTCAAATATCGAAATCATCGGCATGATGCGAATGAACACATAAATCAACCAGACAAAGAAACCGATCGAGCCGAGGTACAGACCCCAATCCCAGATGGTCGGGCTGAACATATCCCACGACGACGGCAGAAAGTCGCGGTGCAAGCTGGTCACCACAATCACAAACCGTTCAAGCCACATACCCACGTTTACGATCAGCGAGATGACAAACAGAATTTTCACGTTCGTGCGTACACTCTTGAACCAGAGGAATTGGGGAGTCAATCCGTTACAGAAAATCAAACACCAGTACGCCCACCAGTACGGACCGAAAATTCTGTTGTGTATCATATACTGTTCGTACAGACTGCCGCTGTAGTACGCAAAGAATAATTCGCACATGTATCCGTATAAGACAATCAGTCCCGTTGCCAGCATGATCTTCGCCATGTAATCGAGATGGCGGTCGGTGATAAACGATTCGAGCTTGTACCATTTGCGCGCGGGAATCATTAGCGTCAGCACCATGGCAAAGCCGGAGTAAATAGCGCCGGCAACAAAGTACGGCGGGAAAATAGTCGCATGCCAGCCGGGCATAAGGCTCACGGCAAAATCAAAACTGACAATCGAGTGAACCGAAACAACCAGCGGTGTCGCAAGTCCGGCGAGCAGCAGGTACGATGTTTCGTACCGGTGCCAGTGGCGTGCAGAGCCGCGCCAGCCCATCGCTAAAATACCGTAACTGACTTTCTGCCAATGCTTCTTCGAACGGTCGCGCATCGCGGCAAGATCCGGAATCAGTCCAACATACCAGAACATCGCCGAGACGGTGAAGTACGTGGAGACGGCAAAAACATCCCAGATAAGCGGACTGCGGAAATTCACCCACATCCCCATTGTGTTCGGATACGGAAACAACCAGTAGTCCAGCCACTGCCGGCCTGTATGCAGCGCGGGGAAGAGTCCGGCACACATAACTGCAAACAACGTCATCGCCTCTGCAAATCGGTTGATGGCGTTTCGCCAATGTTGATGCAGCAACAAGAGAATCGCCGAGATGAGGGTGCCCGCGTGTCCAATACCGACCCACCAGACGAAGTTCGTGATTTCAAATGCCCAGCCAACAGGATTATTATTTCCCCAGACACCCGGACCTTTCAGCAGCACTGCGCCAATTGCAAGAAGAAACACCAACAACAACCCGGAAGTAATCCCGAGCGTCACCATCATGCTCTTGGGAGTCTTCGCATGCAACACGTCGCCGGTTATTTTGTCGGTGATCGAGGCGTAGGTTTCGCCGCGGCCAACGAGCGGTTCGACGTGTTCTACTTCTTCAGTATGTTGATGCTTTACCATTGTTAATGACTTTTTGTTTCGGTTACCGGTTCTTGATTCGAAGCAAGCCCCGGATTTGGATTTCTCAATTTGGCAAGATACGAGGTCCGCGGTTTTGTATTGAGCTCAGCGAGAAGCCCGTACGCCCGCGGCTCCGCTTTCATGTGCGATACTTTGCTTTGTTTGTCGTTGATGTCTCCGAAGACAATTGCCTGGGCGGGACATGCTGATTGACATGCCGTAACAATTTCTCCATCCCGTATCAAACGATTTTCTATTTTTGCTTCGATACGTGCAGCACTGATACGTTGAACGCAATACGTACACTTTTCCATCACGCCGCGATTTCGGACTGTCACGTCCGGGTTGCGCATAAGCTGGAATGTTTTCGTTTCCGTGTCCGAGTATTGGAGATAATTGTAGC
>JBBRUI010000279.1:0-6072 GCA_038247945.1 Bacteroidota bacterium
AACCCATCGGTAGAAAACTTACCGCCAAGGCACCAAGACGCCAAGTCTTCATTTGGGAAAAAGCGTCTCGTGGTACATATTTCAAAAAGCTTGGTGCCTTGGAGTCTTGGTGCCTGCCTGCCGGTAGGCAGGGTTTTCTTTTAGCGGAGCTTTTCAACTGGGTTTCTGCAGGCAAAGCGTTTTTACATGTTTGGCCTGAGTGAACGAAGGGAAGTGTGGTAGAAGGGTAAGACGAGATGTTAGGGTAGAAAGCGGGATGCTGTTGAGCCCGATCTGCAGATGCGGGTCAGGCTTTTTTTAGTTACTACTTGTCTCTCTCCACAACAAAATCTGCAAAACCCAACAATGAACGCTTGCTTGCAGAATCGGGGAACGAAGCTATTTTTTCTTTCGCAACTGAACTGAATTGGCGGGCTCGTGCGGCAGCGTAATCAATCCCTCCGTATCGCTCTACAAAATCCAACACACGCTTCACGTTGGCTTTCTTTCCGCCGTTCTTCACCATCCCAAGAATTTCCTTGCCTTCTTTCTTTGGCGCAACTGTGAATGCATACACAAGCGGAAGCGTGAGTTTCTTCTCCGAGAGATCAAGACCCGTAGGTTTACCGGTGATACTCTTCCTGCCTACATAGTCCAGAAGGTCATCACGAATTTGAAATGCCAGACCCACGTTCTCGCCATAATCACGGAGTAACGTTCTCACCTCCAAGCTTTCCGTTGCGCTTGCGGCCCCGATTTCGGTACACGTGGAAAGAAGCGAGGCGGTCTTGTCGCCGATGATTTTAAGATATGTCGGTTCATCCATATCAAGCTGACGGCTTTTCTGGATCTGATGTATCTCGCCTTCGCTCATCCTTCGCACCGCTGTTGAGGTGATCTTCAGGAATTGAAACTCGTCATGTTCCAGCGACAGGAGAAGTCCCTTGGAGAGCAGGTAATCACCCATGAGCACAGCAATTTTATTTTTCCAAACTGCATTGATAGATGCGAACCCGCGCCGCGTATCTGCATCGTCCACCACATCATCGTGAACAAGTGTTGCCGTGTGAAGTATTTCAACGAGCGTTGCGCCGCGGTAACTTTTCTCATTCACGCCGCCGCAGAGCTCGGCGCTCAGGAGAACAAGAAGGGGCCGTACCTTCTTTCCTTTTTGTTTGATGATATACTTCGTAACGATATCCACCAATCCGACTTTTGATTTGATGGATTGTGCAAACACATCTTCGAAGCGTTCAAGATGTTGCTGGATGGGAGAAGAGATTTCTTTGAGTGTCAAATGGGGAATCTGGTGATGAATTAAATGGGTTATGGATTAGTTGAGTCTTCGTTCCGGTTTCACTCTTTTTTTTCCGCTTCACGTTTTCGTTTACCGCGCCACGCAATTGCCGAGATGCCGATGCTGAGCTCATACAGCACGAGCAACGGAACCGCAAGCAACACCTGGCTCACCGGATCTGTGCCCGGAGTGAGAAGCGCTGCGAGTATGAAGATGACGACAATGGCGTGTCTCCGGTAATGCCGCATGAATGCCGGCGTGAGAATGCCAAGTTGGGAAAGGAACCACGATACCATCGGCAATTCGAACACGACACCCGCCGCAAGCATGACGCTGATGATAAAGTTCATGTACTCACTCACAGCGATGTTGTTGGCAATCTCGGTCGAACCAAACCCGGCAAAGAATGAAAGCGCCGACGGAAGCATCACGAAGTACGCAAACGCAATCCCCGATAGAAAGCAGAACGACGAAAAGAAAACAATCGACTTAATGTAGCGCCGCTCTTTCGGCATCAGCCCCGGAGCGATGAATGCCCAGATTTGATACAGCAGATTCGGAATGCTGAGAATAATACCGCCGGCGAGAGCGACCTGCATGTATAGAAATAATTGCCCGAACGGTTTAAGGTTCTGCAAATGTATCGGCTGCTGGCCGGGAGCGAGATTGGCGTTAAGATGCTTGACCGGCTGCAAAAGAAACTGATCCATGATCCAATCGATAAATATCCAGCAGAGAATCATCCCGATCACCACTCCTGCTACAGCCTTTACAACGCGCCAGCGCAGTTCTTCCAGGTGGTCGAGGAAGGACATCTCTTTTTCTACGGGTTCTCCTGTTTCGGTTTCTTCAGCAGGAGTTTCTGTTGTCTCGTCGCTCAAATCTTTGTTCCCTAAACCAATCCAGGCAAGTTCATCTTCTGTTCGACCGTTCTTCTAAACTTCTCCACAAACTCTATTGCCGCTTGTACTTCATGCTCCTCAGGTTCAATCGTGCTGTCGGGATAACGAATTTGTACCGCAAAGTCCTCGATACTTGAAGCCATTTCATAGAATTCTTCGCCGAACGGGTCTTTCTGCTTTATCAAATCAAGAAGGCAAATCAGGTCGTGAACGAATTTGAATTCAATTTCAAGATGGACGAGATACGCTTTGAGGTATTTTTCGATTGCTTGTTGGCAGTGAAAGCAAATAGTGTCTTTGTACTCTGGGATGTGTGCGTGTGTGAGCTTCGCAGTACCGAGGTCATGGTCACCTTTCGTCATCCATGCCTTGACAATTTCAACCTTGTCTTGCATAGATCACCTTTCCTGTGTTCATAACCGTGTGGACAAAAGAAAACCGAACGTCCTTGCTTTCTTCGATCTCTTTGTTCGTGTATACCAAAATATCAAGCGGAACCATTGAGCCATAGAGAAATCTTCTTACTTCACGACCTCTTCGGTGGCGGGGAAGGGGAGTATCCTTCACAATCAACAAGTCCACGTCGCTGTTCTCTGTCTGCTCACCTGATGCATACGAGCCAAACAAAATGACTTTATCCGGATTATAGTGGGCGACGATCTTGTTGATGACTTCTTGTATTTTTCCAGGCTCAATCATTGATCTGCAATAGTAGTTTTAACTGTTTCGTCGTTCAAGTGAGATCAGAATAATTCGTTATTGTACTGAACAGTAAAAGTAAATGTGTTCAGCGGACTATTCATTTTGTTGGGATCAAACGATAGAGAATTGTTCACGGGAATCGCTGCATAGTCAAACCTCACACTGAGTGGTATGGCGACTCCAATCCTTGCAAATGGAACGTTCAGACCAAATCCGTATCTCGATGCAACCGATTTTGGTTCGCCGTAGATCGACTTAATGTTCGCAAGATATCCTCCCAAGCGCGCCGAAAAGATTTCAAATATGCTCGCCTCAAAACCAAACCCATAGAAATCGCTTTGTGCTTCAGAGAAGCCATTCAAGCGTTTCCGGTACTCAAAACTTGCCATTCCCATGAACGGAGCAAGGTCCGTTTCAGAATTTCGAACATAGATCAAATATGCCGCTCCGACTCTGAAATATCTATTGGGTTGAATGGAAAAAGCCTGTCGTTCGGCGTTGTCCCTTATGATCATGTTCGAGCCGTAATTCTGCAATGACATGCCGAGCGAGAGCTTGTCGCTTAGCGTCGAACCGGGAGAGATGAAGAAAAAATGATACAGCACCCCGAGATCAAAAAGGATCGGAAGAGTTTTGTGCTCATCGGGAATACCTTCCGGGTTTTCAGCACTACTGGTCCCGATGTTAATGTAATTCCATGTCTTGACGGAAGCTCCCAGCGAAAGTCCATTCTCGAACGTGTGAGATGCGCCCAGCGCAAAGGTATGTTCGTATGCTGAAATTCGCCCAATCTCCACTCCGCTCGAGTTCGTTCGAGTAAATTCGCCAAGATTGAAACGATTATACGAAAAGGCGAATACTGCGAACGAGGTCGTGACGGTAGTATTCAGTGAATGATACTTAAGACCCTTGGTAAACGAGTCGAACCAATTCATGTCGCGTTGAGAATAAGAAATGCTCACTCCCGTTAGTCCCGAAAGTCCTGCCGGATTATAGAATAACGCGTACGGATTTCTTTCAACAGCAACGAATGATTGTCCCATGGAAATGCTGCGCGCATCAACAGGAACTTCATAAGAGGATGTCTCAGATTGTGCAACGCTCTTATCAGTTACGCAAGCAAGAAATGCAAACACACAAACAAAATGCTTAGTCCAAACCGGAAATGTAAAATTCATGACATCCTTCCGAGGAGAAATTCATTGACGTGACCATTCTGCAAGCTAATGTGCAGTAAGAACAGTTCACCACATGAAGCGCCTCAAGTGGAGTTGCCTGAATGTTTGTTTTAGCCTTCCAGTTCCGCATACAGCGGGAACTTCACACACAACTCTTCCACTTTTTTCGCAACAGACTTATATACGTCAGTCTTTCCCTTGTTCACAATCACCTCGTCGATCAACTCGCCAATGTATTCCATAGCGGGCTCTTTCATTCCGCGTGTGGTCAACGCGGGCGTGCCGATGCGTATGCCGCTCGTAATCAACGGACTCTTATCGTCGAACGGTACGGCGTTTTTGTTTACTGTAATGCCGGATTCATCGAGCGCTTCCTGCGCGTCTTTGCCGGTCACGTTCTTGCTCCGAAGGTCAACGAGCATCAAATGGTTGTCTGTGCCGCCGGAGATGATGTAGTAGCCCAGCGATACCAGCTTTGCCGCAAGCGCCTGCGCGTTCATGATAACCTGTTGCGCGTACAGTTTGAATTCCGGTTGCAGCGCTTCTTTGAACGCAACTGCCTTGCCCGCGATAACATGCATAAGCGGTCCGCCCTGAATACCCGGAATCACCATCGAGTCCAGCAGCTCGCTCATCCTTTTCGTCCTGCCCGACTTCGGCGCGACAAGTCCGAACGGATTATCGAAATCATTCCCCATCAAAATCAAACCGCCGCGTGGCCCGCGTAGGGTTTTATGGGTGGTAGATGTAACAACGTGGCAGTGAGGAATCGGGTCGGTTAATAAGTCTGCAGCAATCAACCCGGCCGGATGCGCGATATCTGCAAACAAAAAAGCCCCGACTTTATCGGCAATCTCCCGGAATATTTTGTAATCGATGTTGCGGGAATACGCGCTCGCTCCAACCGTAATCATCTTCGGCTTCTCCCGTTTGGCAACGTCCTCAACTTCGTTGTAGTCGATGAAGCCGGTGTCTTTGTTCACGCCATACGAAACGAAGTTGTACATTTGTCCGGAGAAGTTTACCGGGGAACCGTGCGTTAGATGGCCGCCGTGAGAAAGATTCATGCCCATCAGCTTATCGCCCTGCTTCACGAACGTGAAATACACTGCCATGTTCGCCTGAGAGCCGGAATGAGGCTGAACGTTCGCATACACCGCACCGAACAACTGCTTCACGCGGTCACGCGCCAAATCCTCGACAAGGTCAACAAACTCACAACCGCCGTAATAACGCTTGCCGGGATATCCTTCGGCATATTTGTTCGTCAGGGGAGTGCCGACTGCTTCGAGAATTGCCTGACTGACAAAATTCTCCGAGGCGATGAGCTCGAGCTTCGTGTTTTGACGGTTGATTTCTTTTTTGACTGCGGAATAAACTTGCGGGTCGAAGGTTTGCAGGTTGGTCATGATGTCCTCTTATGAAAAAAACTTGTTGCTGAAGACACTCCGACGGGAAAAGGAGGGAAGAGAATTTGGCTCAGATGCAGCCGGAGGTCTTCTAGTTTTATTCTTCTTCGTATCGCACGAACCACGGTTCGACAATGTTGAGGGAGAGCGAAACGCGAAGGATATTATCCTTTACCAGGTTCGCCTGCTTCACTCCCCGTTCTCCGTATTCCAATCCAATGTTCAATCGGGTTTCTCCGCTTATAGGCATGGTCACGCCGCCGGTCACCGACCATTGGTTGATCGATTCTCCGAACACCTGGTAGTAAGTCGGGGTGTACGAAAAGCCAACGCGGTAGGCGAGCTTATCGAACCACTTGTTCGCATCCCGGATAGGAAGCTTTTCCGCTCCCACCCCGAATCTGCTGCTGTTGCGGATAAAGAGAAACGGCTGTCCGTCAAACCGCGCTTTGATATCGAGCCGGTAACGTGCCCGCGGTTCCTGTGCGACGACCGGAACAGTGGAAGCATGGGGGACGGACGGTGATGGAAAATCCTGCGCGATGGACGCCAGCGGGACACCGTCGAGTTTGACGTCGGCCAACGCCTTCGGATCGAGCGGCTGC
>JBBRUI010000280.1:0-6047 GCA_038247945.1 Bacteroidota bacterium
GAAAGAACGCTTGCTGTAGCCGCAACTTCGCATCCCTCAGTTCCCTTTCCTCGCTTTCAGAAATCACGCGTTCGCGTACTGTCGTCGGGTCCCATCCTACGCTATATTCATATACGAATTGAATCACATTTTACAACTGTTCTTAAGAGGGATATATGAAGACGTGCATCATGTTTTTCGGTGTGATTGTTCTGCTCGCGTTACAATCTTCCTTTGCTCAAATTCCACGAACACTTTCCTACCAGGCTGTACTCACAGATAATGTGGGTGTGCCCAAACCCGACGGATCGTATCCCATCACCTTCAGGCTCTATACTGCTGTGAGCGGAGGCGCGGCTGTGTGGACGGAGTTGCAGACTCTGCAAGTGCGACGAGGGCTATTCAGCGCAGTGCTGGGAAGTGTCACGCCGATCGCAGCGAATCTTACTTTCACTCAACCCTATTGGCTCAGTCTTCAAGTCGCACCTGATCCGGAGATGTCTCCCCGATTGCCACTCACATCAGTTGGTTACAGTTTCAACGCATTGAAGGCAGACTCTGCCCGTTATGCACAGGGGACAGTTGCACCCGCGCCACTCGCGTTGGCAGCAACTGTCAGCAGTCCAAACTTCGTGTTTTCGAGTACGGCAACAGGCACGGGCGGCGGTGTTCAGGGAAACAGCCCAAGCGGACGCGGAGTTGCTGGCATCAGTAGCACATGGCAAGGAGTGTATGGGTTCAGCAATTCTAATGCAGGCATCGTCGGCGAGAGCCCATTGTTCCATGGGATTTATGGCGTGTCACACTCGGTTAATAACGCGGGCACCTATGGCATCAATGATGCGAACGGCTTCGGTGTTGCTGGCCTTAGCGTTGGCGGAGTTGGCGTTCAGGGCAACAGCACCAGCGGTCGGGGTGTGGTAGGCATCAGCACGACATACCAGGGAGTGTTCGGGTACAGTAATTCCAATGCAGGGGTCGTTGGCGAGAGCCCATTGTTCCATGGAATTTATGGCGTGTCTCACTCGGTTAATAACGCGGGCACCTATGGCAGGAATGACGCGAACGGCTTTGGCGTGGCAGGCGTCAGCGTTGGCGGAGTTGGTGTTCAGGGTAATAGTACAACTGGTCGCGGTATCGCGGGCATCAGCGGCACATGGCAAGGAGTGTTTGGGTACAGCAATTCCAATGCAGGCGTCGTTGGCGAGAGCCCATTGTTCCACGGTGTATATGGTGTCTCCCACTCTGCAAATAACGCTGGTGTCTTCGGCACCAACGATGCAGGCGGATGGGCGGGGATATTTACCGGCAGGGTTGCCGTGAACGTTTTGCAGATCAACGGCGGTAGCGATTTGGCGGAGCCCTTCGAAACAGAATTGGATGAGGTGGTGGAACCTGGCAGCATCATGGTCATCGATCCCATGAATCCGGGAAAGCTCAAACTCAGTGAAATGCCATACGATGCCAGGGTTGCCGGCATAGTCAGTGGTGCGGGAAACATCAAGCCGGGGATCACTCTTCAGCAGGATGGTGTGACGCAAGGACAGACCCTGGTTGCCATCGCGGGACGTGTGTACTGCAAAGCCGATGCACACACCGGAGCGATTGAACCGGGCGATCTTCTCACAACGTCAAACACTCCCGGTCATGCAATGAAAGCAACGGAACGAGATCGTTCGCACGGTGCAATCATCGGCAAAGCAATGAGTTCATTGAAATCGGGGACAGGGTTAGTGTTGGTGTTAGTGAATCTCCAATGATAGTGACTGTGAGGGAAATGTATAAACAGAAGTCCAGTACATGTCTGGATCCATACAAGGGAAAATCTGGCGTTTACATGCGAACACCTATTTTGTCAGCACAAGATGCTTCGGTACGCGGACGAGTATGGAGGCATACGTTAAGCCCTGCAAGAGTTAACCAATGAATAGAATACCTCCTGAAAGGAATATCACGATGAAGATTCTGGAAACCACCCTTCTTTTTGTTGTATTGGTTCTATGGAGGTACAGTGCATCTGCTCAGCCCCCATCGGTTATCAATGTTGAGATTGACTGGATGGTGGATTCCACTCCCGGGAATATTCATTCGCACATTCCCAATCAGGCAGAGATCAACGCTGTAGTGCAGATGTTCGCATGTCATGGGATTACGTTGAACGTACAATTGAGCACTGGCGTGGCTCATGTAAATGTACTTCAGACGGACCCAAACGATACAACGAACTTCTTCGGCTACACCGGGCCAAATAGTTTTGGCGCAATCAAGAACGCCAACTTCAATAATACCGGCGGCGGTTGGCACTACTGTCTGTTTGCTCACAATTACACCGATAGTGCAGGAAGGCCAACCGGCGGAAGTTCCGGACTTGCAGAAACAGGTGCGCCTGGTCAGGTGGCCGATGACTTTGTTGTAACACTGGGATCTTTTTCGGGACAGGTGGGAACAGCGTGGGACCGGGCAGGAACATTCGCTCATGAACTCGGCCACAATCTTGGCCTCAGGCACGCGGGTAATATGGATGCCTCAATTGCCGGCACAAACACACCGAGCGTTCCAAGCATAATGACATATTTTTTTCAACTCGCAGGTGTGAAAGCGAATCTTGAGTGCCAGGGCCTGACCTTTCCCGGCCAGAATCTTTTCAAGAATCTTGACTACTCCAATGGTGTCGGATGCACTCTGGATGAAAACAATCTCAATGAATCTTTTGGGTCAGGAATGAGGTCGGTGGACTGGAATTGCAATGGTGTCGTCGTCGGAACGGCTGCGCGAGACATCAGTAATGCAAGCACAAGAGCCGGATGGTGTGGAGCCAACGGTGCGCGGACAATTCTGACGGATTACGATGAATGGTCCAACATCAGGAACTATTTTCCAGCCACCGACGGCAGCACCGTTGCAGCAACAACAATTTCCTGCATTACAGCCCGCGAGGCGGAGGAATACACCAAAGTGACAGGTGGATGTCCTCAGCCCTCAATCGCAAATGAAAACTGTGTGGCGGCACGAATGCTCTATGTCCGAACAGGGTCCGGCTCCGGAACTGGCACATGTTCCAATGCATTCTTCGGGTTCAACACAGCATACGCTGCAGTAGTCAATGGCGACATACTCTATTTTGCCGGCGGTACATTTCCCACTGGCGGACAAGTGCGACTAGACAGACCCTGCATTCTGGTCGCCCCGAGCGGTGCGATCATTGGACAATAGAAGGAATAATTTCATGACGAAACTCAACAAGGGAAGCGTCGCACTCCTTGTGCTATTGAGCGCAATGACTGCACACGCCCAAAATACTGCTGTCACATGGTCTGGCTTCAACATGGGATTCGCTTCCACGGCATCGGTAACGACGAACGCGCAATCGGTGGCCGGACAACTTACGGTTGGCTCGGCACAATCATCGAGTACAGCAATCGAAAGTGGCTTCATACCCGGGACTTCCGGCCCTCCATCTGTGACGGCAGCATTCACTGTCACAACGGTGAGTGACAGCGTGGTAGGCTCACTGCGATGGGCAATTCAAAATGCGAACGCTGCCAGCGGGCTCAACGTTATTGCGTTTAACATTCTCGGGAGCGGGGTTCACACAATTCTTCTGACTACCCCTTTGCCAATTTTCACGGATGCGGTCATTGTCGATGGCTACACTCAGCCTGGAACAAGTCCCAATACCAATGGTCAGGAACTTGGCAGCAACGCTGTTCTTAAGATTAGACTTTCCGGTCCGGGAGTGTTTAGCGACGTACATGGCATTGTTCTACGCGGTGGGGGATCAACAGTGAGAGGACTGTTGATCAACGGATTCACGTCAGCAATTTCTCTCGAGACACTAGGTGTGAACACCATCGAAGGTAACTTCATCGGCACAGACTCTCTGGGCGCAACCGCACGGCCCAATCGGTGGGGAGTGTACGTTCAAAGCGCCGGCAACATTATCGGCGGAAACAGCGCGGCAGCACGCAACGTCATCTCCGGTAATTACAGTGACGGAATTTTCATATCCGGCGTCAACGCGACAAACAATCGCGTCCTGGGAAATTATCTCGGAACGAGTGCATCCGGAATCGTTGACCTCGCCAATGGCTATAGTGGCATCTGGCTGGAGGCACCGGGCAACGTCATCGGTGGAACAAACGCCAACGCACGAAACATTATACTTGGGGGTGCTAATGATGCCGTCTATCTGGCGGCAGGCAACGCAGGCGGCAACACAATCCAGGGAAATTACATCGGCACCAATGCAGCAGGAACCGGGGGACTCAGCGCGGCAGGAGTATACATTCTGACGTCGAACAATATCATTGCCAACAACGTCATCTCAGGCGTTCGGAGCGTACGTCTCCAAGGAGCTGCGGCCATGGGAAATGTCATTCAAGGTAACCTCGTCGGGCTTTCTGCGGACGGTACCACTGCGCTCAGCAACAACAACGGAGTAGGCATTGACCTTCTGCGAGTATCGCACACAATTATCGGTGGCGTCACTTCTGAGGAACGCAACGTGATTACTGTTCGCAGTCACGGAGTGAGTATCGCCGAAGGAGATAGCAACGTCGTCCGGGGAAACTACATCGGCACAAACGCGGCCGGCACTATCGGATTGGTTTCGGGCGGCGCTGCCGGAAGCGGTGTGTACATTGCGTCCGCCAACAATGTCATTGGCGGTACGGTGGCTGGCGCGAGGAACGTCATAGCCAACAACCACACGGGTGTTTCGATTACCGGAGGAGCGGCGGGGAACAGTATCCAGGGGAACTTCATCGGCACAAATGCTACGGGCACCGCGGCAATTGGAAACACTAACCGCGGCATCGTCATCTTCACGCAGGCGAACGAGCTCACTCATGACAACTTCATTGGCGGCGAAGTCTCCGGCGCAGGCAATGTCATCTCGGGGAACATGGGACCGGGAATCTCTGTAACCGGAGCAAACGCGAACACGATCCAAGGCAACTTCATTGGACTTGCCGCAGATGGGATAAGCCCGCTTCCGAATGCAAGCGACGGCATACAATTCGGCAGCGGGGATAGTAACCTGATTGGTGGTTTCATGCCTGATGCCGGGAATCGAATCGCATTCAACGGTGTGGGGTTCGCGAATTCAAGAGCGAACGGGATAAAGTTGGTTGTGGGAACCGGCAATGAAATCCTCGGCAACTCCATTTATGCAAATCAGCGTTTGGGCATCGATCTTGTCGGAGGCACAGAAAATCTGCTGGGCGTAACTACAAACGATTCTTGTGACGCGGATGCCGGGCCCAATGGCTTGCAGAACTATCCGGTATTGACATCGGCAATTCCCGGAACGGATCAAGTGATAGTCCAGGGAAGAATGAACAGCGGTTCGTATGGTACATTTCTAATCCAGTTCTTCTCCAGTCCGGCGCTCGACACATCGGGCTATGGAGGAGGAAAGAATCTCTTAGGCTCAACATATGTCACAACTAACAGCAATTGTGTCACAGCTTTTGATGTCACGTTGCCCGTCAGCGTTCCATTGGGACAATATATCACGAGCACCGCGACCAATGCGGCGGGGAATACATCGGAGTTCTCCTTCTCTATCGCCAGCGGAACGACGTCTGTGACGCACTTTGGAGACGAGTTGCCAAAGGCGTTTGCCCTAGAGCAGAATTATCCGAATCCGTTCAACCCGACGACGATAATTAGGTACGATCTTCCGGTGGATGCGCATGTTGAATTGAAAGTGTATGATGTGCTGGGGAGAGAACTGCTCACGTTGTTGGACGAACATGAGAATGCCGGCTATCACTTCATCACCTTTAATGCATCGGGCTTCTCAAGTGGGGTGTACTTCTATCGAACGCATGCCCACCAAACAGACGGCGGGCAAGCGGGAAAATTTGTTGAGGTGAAAAGATTAATGATACTCAAGTAACTGTTACAACAACCTCTCCTTTAACGCTCTCGCCACTGCCCCGCTTCTGCTGTGGACCTGGAGTTTCGTGTAGATGTTTCTGAGATGCGAGTCAACCGTGTGAAAACTGACGCCCAGAGCGTGTGCGATTTGCTTTTTCGGTTCTCCATCCACGAGCCGTTGGAGA
>JBBRUI010000281.1:0-6040 GCA_038247945.1 Bacteroidota bacterium
AACACATCGTAATACGACCTGTCCGTTCGCTTCACCAGCTTTAACTTATGTCCTGCCTTCTTGATGATGATTTCTATTGGAGGTTCAATGACGCCTGACTCCTGGCCATCGGCCGAAAGCAAGACTTCGTTAGCCGTGGCGTATGCAACGACACGAATAATATCCGTGTCAGTAACTATCAATGGCCTGCCACTGAGCGTATGAGGAGCTATGGGCGTGATACCAATGACATTTGCGGTGGGCGTAACAATCGGGCCACCATTGGATAACGCGTACGCGGTTGAACCGGTTGGGGTTGAAATAATCAGCCCATCTCCGCGGTACGATACAGCAAATGTCCCATTGATATATGTCTCAATGTCTATGACGCGGGCGGACCGCGACTTGTCGACTACGATATCATTCACGGCGAAAAGAACTTCTCCGGGCAATGATGGGGTTATCGCTTCCAGAAGAAGGCGTTCTTCTACGAAATATTTTCCCGCAATTACATTTTCGATTGCATCCTTTAATTCATCGGGGGCGAATTCCGCAAGGAAGCCAAGCTTGCCAAGGTTCACACCAAGAATCGGAATACTGTCCGTCCCCACATCCCGTGCTGCTGAAAGAATTGTTCCATCTCCCCCCATGGCAATCAACATATCGACACCATGAATGCACGCATCATGCCCGACGGCGTTTACGTTCCCAAGTTGAATTCCTTTGTCGGCAAGAAGGTTCACAATCTTGCTGTCGATTACGAAATCGGCATTGTACTGCTTCAACGAGTCCACAAGCAGCTTAACGACCGTGGGCAGCTCGTACTTCGAAAGGTTTCCAACGATGCCGAATTTCATCAGGTATGTTTTGCAAATGAGGTGGTTGGATTGTCGTCCTTACTCTTTTCGTCAACGAAATTCAGCTTTAGCTCGCGAATCAGTTCACTCAGATATCTCTCCTCTTCGGTGGATAAGTTCCCTTTGGTTTTAACAAGAAGCATATCCAGCAGATCGATGGTTCCTTGTGCAGCAACAAGGTCACGTTCGATTTTTCCGGTAATCGTACTCTTTACTTTTCCCAATTGCTCCATACCCGCCGCGTGATACATAAAGGCAAGCTGAAGAAACAACTGGGTGTTTTTGTCTTTCAGTTCCAATTCATTTATCTCCTTTCATATCTACAATGATTGTGTCTCTCTTTTGATTCTCAATCTCCCACAGCTTCGCATACTTTGTAAAAACGTAGGCAGAAGAAACAATGCAGAGGATAAAACCTTGCACTCCATCCAGAAATCCCCGCTTCAAAATATACATTTTGAAGAACATAAATGGCGGACGGACCAGGATATCGTACAACGAAAATCTCTTGCCCGCCGCATGTACATCTTTGGCGGCAAGGGAAGTGTAGCGATTAAACTTGCTGAAGTAATGACGTAGATCCGGATCGGTGAAGTGAACTAAATCGTTTTTCAGTTCTCCGACTTTCCCTTCCACACTGATCTGCTCGTGGACGTTACTCTCGGTGAACCGGGATTTCGTCCTTCGAAATATTCTGGTTACACGTCCGGGATACCATCCGCAGTGTTTGATCCACCTCCCCAGAAAAAATGCCCGCCGGGGAACGCTGTATCCGTTCACAGAGCCATCATCGCTCCGAAGCACGGCTTGTATTTCTGCCGCCAATTCTTCAGGCACGCGTTCATCTGCGTCGAGCCAGAGAATCCATTCGCCGGAAGCCCGTTCAAGAGCGAAGTTCTTTGTTGCGCCGTATCCTTTCCATTCAACCGTCAATACATGCGTGGTGTACCGCTTCGCGATCTCAACCGTATTGTCTGTGCTGCCCGAATCGACGACAATAATCTCCTCCGCCCACTTCACACTTTCCAGACAATCAACGATATTGTGCGCCTCGTTGAGCGCAAGTGTTATAACCGATAGTTTAGACATGTTCCACCACGAGTAAAAAAATCCGGACGAGACTCAACGCCATACCCATAAGGGCCCAAACATACTGATGACTACCGCGTCGCCAAAGACGGGAAGAGTTCATTTTGTTACACCCGGAACTGAAGCTCGTATAATTTTTTATAGAGCCCATCGATATTCTTCAACAACTTGTCATGTGCCCCTGTCTCCACAATCCTCCCACCGTCAATAACAATGATCTTGTCTGCATGTTGCACTGTTGAGAGGCGGTGCGCAATAACAATTGATGTCCTGCCACTCATCAAATTCTCAATCGCTTGTTGCACCAGAATCTCCGATTGCGTGTCGAGTGCAGAGGTCGCTTCGTCGAGAATCAATATCGGCGGATTTTTGAGAATAGCCCGTGCAAGGGATAGCCGCTGACGTTCGCCTCCCGAAATCTTCACTCCACGCTCGCCAATAACCGACTCGTACCCTTTCGGCATGTCCTGAATAAAGGCGTGAGCGTTTGCCGCCTTCGCGGCAGCAATAACGCGCTCCATCGGACAGTCATCGAGACCGTACGCAATATTGTTTCGAACCGTATCGTTGAAGAGAATCGTCTCCTGTGTGACAATGCCGATTTTCTCGCGCAATGATTTGACACTAAGCTGCCGCAGGTCGGCTCCGTCAATGGAGATGCTGCCCGCGATCGGGTCGTAGAAACGCGGCACGAGATCCACTAATGTGGATTTGCCGCTGCCGCTCGGCCCGACGATAGCAACAACTTCTCCCTTCTTGATTTGGAAGTTTATGTTGCGCAGAACAGGATCGCCTTCGTTATAATGAAAGGACACATCCTTGAATTCAAGAACGGATGTAAAGTCGCGCAACTCACGGGCGCCGGGCAAGTTCCTGATGTTCGGTTCGGTATCGAGAATCTCAAACACCCGCTGCCCCGCCGCATTCGCTTCCTGAATCCGGTTGTTCACGCTGCTAAGTTCTTTGATGGGCGGCATCAACTGGAACATCGCGAACAAAAAGCCCAGAAACTCGCTCGCCTTCATGCTTTCAGCGGAAAGCACCTGCATGCCGCCGTACCAAATAATTGCTCCGCCCGCGAGAGAGCTCAGAAACTCCGTCGTCGGCGAGGCGATGTTCCGGATGCGCGTAATTCTTAAAAGCGTGCGAAAGAAATTCTCGTTCTCCCGTTCGAATTTTTTGTTCTCGAACTCTTCCATCGCGAATGCCTTTACGACCTTCACGCCGGAAATGGTTTCATGCAGAACCGATGTTATATCCGCCATGCCTTCTTGCACAAAGCGGCTTTCGCGTCGGACGCGTTTCCCGACGTTTGAAATGATGAGCAGGATGAACGGAAAGACGACGAACGCAATTAACGTAAGCTTCCAGCTCAGCGTGAGGCAGATAATGAGATACACGATCAGCAGCAAGGGCTCACGGATCAGCGTATAGAACGTTGCCGAGATGCCGGAGTTGACAACGTTGACGTCGTTGATAATGCGGGAAATGAGATTGCCCGTTCGTTCGTTCGTGAAGTACGCGAGCGGTAGTTGGTGGATGTGACGGTACAAATGATTGCGCAGGTCTTTGATAAGACCTTGCTCAACGTGCGTCATTAAATTGGATTGAAGATATCCGAAAAGGTTCTTGAAAAAGAACGCAAGCACGATAACAATGCAAATGTTCAGCAGCGAATCTTCCACACTGGCGCCGAACACAAGCTGTTGGAACCATTGCGAGATTGAATTGCGGGCCGCAATGACCCACTCGGGGATTAATGATGAGGCGGAAGACACTGCCGCCGGCTCTGCCCGCGTTGGTGTCTTGTTGAAGAGCGTTTCAAGAAGAGGAATGGTCAGATAAATCGAAACGCCGCTGAAGACGGAAAAGCCAATGGCGCATAGAATGGAAAGTGCGAGCCGCTTTCTGTAGGGATGAACATAGCCGAGTACGCGTCGGTACACTGTCATGCGCTATTTCACAACGAGATTAACAAGTTTGTTTTTCACGACAATTTTCTTCAGGATTATTTTACCGTCAACATATTTTTTAACATTTTCATCGGCAAGGCTCATCGTTTCAAGCTCATGCTCTTCGGTATCCTTCTGAACAGAAATCTTCGAGCGTATTTTTCCATTCACCTGTAACACAACTTCAACAGTCGCCTCCAACAATTTCGTGTCATCGTGCGACGGCCACGGTTCGTATGCAATGGAGGTTGAGTGCCCCAGCTTCTGCCACAGCTCTTCTGCTATATGGGGAGCGAACGGCGATAACACTTTTACGAACGGTTCGAGAAGCTGTCGTGGTTTCGTTTCGCTTTTCGTTACCTCATTCACAAAGATCATCATTTGCGAGATTGCCGTGTTGAATCCCAGCCGGTCAATGTCTTCTCCCACTTTCTTCACCATCGCGTGATATGCGCGTTCAACCTCCGGTGAGGGCGTCGTCGCCGTAATTGCCGTGTCGAGCTTTCCATCTTCATCAACAAATAACCGCCAGACGCGGTTCAGAAAACGGAACACGCCCTCCACTCCTCGCGTACTCCACGGCTTCATCTCTTCAAGCGGACCCATGAACATCTCGAACAGCCGCAATGCATCGGCGCCGTACTCCTGAACAACATCGTCCGGATTAACAACGTTGCCAAGCGACTTGGACATCTTCTTCGAGTTCTCGCCAAGGATGATGCCCTGATGCCGCAGCTTCGTGAACGGTTCTTTCGTCGTCACGTACCCGAGATCGAAAAGGAGTTTGTGCCAGAATCTCGCGTACATAAGATGTAGAACCGCATGCTCAGCACCACCGACGTACAGATCCACCGGCATCCAGTAGTCCTGCTTCGCCTTCGCTACGAACTCATGGTCATTCTTCGGATCAAGATACCGCAGGTAATACCAGCACGAACCGGCCCATTGCGGCATCGTGTTGGTTTCGCGGCGTCCCTTCAATCCGGTTTCCTCATCGACCACGTTCACCCAATCCGTTACAAGCGCGAGCGGCGATTCCGTCGTTCCGCTCGGCTGAAACTTTTCCATGGAGGGCAGAATAAGTGGCAGCGCACTCTCATCCAATGCTTTCAGGGTTCCATCTTCGAGATAAATAATTGGAATCGGTTCGCCCCAATAGCGCTGGCGCGAGAAAAGCCAATCACGCAATTTGAACTGCACAGTCGCCTTCCCTATTCCCATCGAGAAGAGCCAATCGACTATCGCTTTTTTTGCTTCAGCAATTGTCAATCCATTTAACGAGACTTCATCGTTCGCAGAGTTGACTGCTGTGCCGTTCTCATTATCCGTGAACGCTGCCTCCTGAACGTTCCCTCCTCCCGTTACTACTTCCACAATCGGAAGAGAAAATTTCTTTGCAAAAATGTGGTCGCGTTCGTCGTGTCCCGGTACCGCCATGATTGCGCCCGTGCCGTATCCCATCAACACATAATCGGCAATCCAAACGGGAATTTCTTTTTTTGTTGCGGGATTTATCGCGTGACCGCCGATGAATACTCCGGTTTTATCCGAATCGATTCCACGCTCCAGATCGCTTTTCAATTTGGATTTATCGCGATACTCGCTCACGGCTTTGCGTTGGACTTCAGTGGTTATTTTTTCTACCAGCGGATGTTCAGGAGCGAGCACCATATATGTTGCACCGAAAACGGTGTCAGGCCGGGTGGTGAAGACACGGATTGTATCGCCCGCGCCCTTCACTGCAAAGTCTATCTCGGCTCCTTCTGACCTGCCGATCCAGTTTGTTTGCTGCTCGACTGTGGAGTTAGGCCAATCGAGTTCTTTGCTGTCTTCCAGCAGACGTTCAGCGTACGCGGTAATGCGCATCATCCACTGCTTCATCGGGCGACGTTCAACTGCGAATCCTTTCTCAGTCCACTCGGCAACTTCTTCATTGGCAAGAACAGTTCCTAACGCTTCGCACCAGTTCACAGGAATTTCAGCGATGTAACAGAGCCGGAACTGCGCTACAAAATCATGCTTCTCTTTTTTGCTTTTCTTCTTCCACTTTTCGGCGGAAAATGGATCGTCGACCGCCAACCCGTTCGTACCAGTCGACTCGAGTTCCTGTTCAAGCGTTTCAATCGGACGAGCTTTGTTTGATCTCTTGTCGTACCACGAGTT
>JBBRUI010000282.1:0-5995 GCA_038247945.1 Bacteroidota bacterium
GCAAGGATCTGTTCGTCGCTGACGAATCAGAATCTGAATACGGTTTCAAAACCCACGACTACAAATGTGTGTGGATGCTCATGCTTATTTTCCTCGGACACAAAACCTTCTTCGATGCGCTGCGTGTGTTTCTTCAAAAGGATGACAACAAGCTTTTAATCCTGAAGGGCAACCACGACATTGAAATGTTTTGGGAGCCCGTGCGCCAGGCGTTTGTATTCTTTCTTGCAAACGAGGATGCGCAAATGTATTCTGTTTTCAACGAGCGGATCAGATTCTATCAACACTCAGTCGTGATCAACAATCAGCTTTATATCGAGCACGGACATCTTCTTGAAGCGGTCACGCTGACAGAGAATGACACTCTTCCCGGAAAACCGGACGAGCTTGCGCTTCCCGTTGGCTCTCTTTTCAACAGGTACGTAATTAACAAGATCGAAGAGATCGAACCGCTCTTCGACAATATCAAACCTCCCACCGATATTTTGAAAGCTGTGGCGTCCCACTATCCGAAAAAAATCCTGAAGATTGTTTTCTACCACCTGATAGGAGCCTGGAAGATTGTCCGGAAAAACCACGTGGCCTACGCGGCAAAGATCATAGGAAAGATTCTTAGTGTGGGATTGCCGGTGTTGGTGTTTGCGGGCCTGGCAGTTTTCCTGTTTTTCAAACTCAAGGATATCATTACCAGCGACATTGTTCTGTGGCTTTTGAACACGGTTGTTTCGCTCGCCGGCGCACTGGCTGTCCGGTGGGTCCAAAGCCGCCTTGCGGGTGTCGACAAGTCAATCTCGCTTCTTCCGTGCGCCAAAACTTTGCATCAGAAGAATCCCTCTCTCAAGCTCATTACATTCGGTCATACGCATACCTCGGAAATGAATCTTGCCGCAGACGATTGCTGGTATATCAACAGCGGGACGTGGATCCCCACCATTGAAATCAACACCTACAAAGTTCGCGAGACCAACACGTTCTGCGTACTTCGTGTTATCAACAAAAATGGAACCCTTCAGCGCGAACCCCTCTTGCGTTGGAATGATGAAGCGAGGGAACTCGAACAGACGATATTTTTTGTTCCATCCACTTAGAACATTGAGGTAAACATGGCATTAGCTATTAATCGCACGTTGCGCTTACCACAGTCGCAGTATTTTCCAGGCAATAATGTGAAGTCGGGTATCGCCCTTCATCACACGGTGGGTGGGACAGTCGCTTCAACTTTTGATTATTGGAAAACCAACAAGGATATGGTCGGGACGGCGTACATTATCGAGCGGGACGGGACGGTCTTTGAAGTGTTTGAGCCGACCGCGTGGGCATGGCAGTTCGGATTGTCGTGGCCAAACACGCAGCGAATTTCTTTCGAAAAGAGATTCATCGGTATTGAGATTGCAAGCGAAGGTGGATTGAAAAGTTCAGGCGGTAAGCTGTACTCTTTCGACCGCGTTTCAGAGAAAACGGAAAAGAAGGCCGATACTGTTTTTGATTACGGAAAAGATTTCAGAGGGTTCCGGCATTTTGACCGCTACGAGCCGGAACAAGTTGCTTCGGTTATCGCGCTTGTCAATGAACTATGTACTCAGTTCAATATAGAAAAGAACGTCCCGGGAAAATTCTTCGAGTTCTATGGCGACCGGTTGAAAAACTTCAAGGGTATTATCGGCCACACAATGGTGCGGCAAGATAAGTCAGATCCGATTCCCGATATTAGTTTTTGGAATCGGGTCGTTGGGGAATGCGGATTGAAAATAACTGATCCCATGGAATTACCGACAGCAGTGCCCGCCGCGGCTGCCGCGAACAAGCTCGACAAGGATTCGTTGTTCAATGAAAATATGGCGACACTCAACCAACTTGAAATCGGAGCCGGAAGTCTGGTGAAGGGTCTTGTTATGGAACTGGGCCGTGGACAAAACACCACATACATCAAACTGCGAAACCCCAAGCCCAAGGGGTTTGAGATTTTCTACGATGTCGTTCAGGGAGACAAAGGTTTGGTACCGCGGCTCGCACGGGCGCTGGGGTTTAAAGATGTTTCCGAAAACAGATTAGAGGTGTTCAGTGCTTAAGAAGATTCTGATCGGGGTTTCGGTTTTTGCCGGGGTTTTACTTTTAGTGCTGACGTGGATTACTTCTCGATATATCGACCAGGAGGAAATCTTCCGGGCGAAGAGTGAGATGCTTCAACTCAAAGCGACCCGTGATTCTATCTACGCACTGGTTGCATTGAAAGATTCTCTCCAGCGCAGCTTGCAAATTCAAGTGGATGAATTGCAATCGGAAGCTTCGACACTGCGGCAACAGGTGGTGACGCTTGAACGTGTGCGGATTGACCGGCAGAGCGGTATCCGGGCAATTCGGGGGAAAGAGGAATTGCTGGATACGTTGAGGCAAATGTTTCCGCAGATCAAGCGGACCTTACGGGCGAATGAGGTCTACGATCCGGAGAACCGGGTATTCGTTGAATACCTGATGGTGCCGCTCTGGTTCCACGAAACATTTATCATCGAACATAACAATTCTGAGAATTATAAACGACAAAGAGACAAGCTACAGACAGTAGACTCGCTGAACACAAATATCATAACACTGAAAGACAGCGTGTTTCATCTTGAGCGCGACAAGGCTCTCGCATTCAAAAGCGGCTACGATAGCGCGTACACGAAATACGAAATGATGAGCCAGAAGTATATCAACCTGTTGGAACAGCCGCCCGAGATTAGTTTTGGATTTCCGAGCTGGGGGACTATAGTTGGGTCTGCTGCGGTGGGAGTTATTATCGGAACTCAGTTGGAGAAAAGGAAATAAAGAATAAGGCAAAGGCGCACGATCTTTCGACGGAGCGCCTTCTTCCCTGTGCCTTATTTATCAAAGCTACTATTTTATTTAGATAAGACCATCTTGCGGGTAGCAAGAAAGTCTCCCGCCTGCATCTTGTACAAGTAAACTCCTGAAGAGACGAGCCGATTATTTTTGTCTCGTCCGTCCCACGTTACAGGCCACTTCCCCTGATTCATCACCTCATCCACGAGCGTACGAACTTTTTGGCCGAGGATATTATAAATCTCCAAGGTCACGTGAGAAAGCGTCGATACCGTAAATTCAATTGTCGTTGACGGGTTGAACGGATTCGGGTAATTATTCAAGAGATCGAAATCCCTGGGTCTCGTATCCGGAGGAACGGTACTTGTTGCCGTACCCATAACTCTAAGTTCTGCGACGGAGAGGTACTGCGCAGTTCCTCCCGGAGTGCCCGCAATACGAATTCCATCACCTGAAATAGCATTGAAATTCAATATGTAGGTGGCAAAGTTAGATGTCGATCCCGCGCCGTACGCGGGAGTTATTGCCAGGCCTTGGACTTCAACCCACTGTGCGCCCACGCGTACCTCCACTCGTGGAGTGGCTGCAAAGAAACCTCCTTGCGATGCATGTATGCCTTCCTGGAGCGTAAAGCCTCCGAAGGATTGTATTGTTGCATACGTGTACCCGATCCAATCCATCACGCGTGTGCCGCCCCCGTTGTACGTGTCGTACTGATCATTAGGATTAGTGCTGCCCTGTGGCGGAGTGATTCCGTCTCGAATGATTTCAAGGCTTCTGTTTCCTGATCCTGTTGGGTTGGTGATTAGTGCAACGGGTGTTCCGCTGGATGTGATATCTTGAAGATTGCCGCCACCTCCAGGTAACTCTACAGTCACCTGCGCTGTGTACGATTGAGAGCCCAGAGAATTAACGAGCGTTAGGGTGTAGAGTTTTGTTTGACCGACAGTATCGGCCCGAGAACCGCTTGTCGCTACAGACCCAACTCCCTGATCGATAGTTGCGGAGAGGGCGTTGTTAGATGTCCACGTAAGCGTGACAGTGCCTCCCTGGCTTGGAAGAGAGTCTGGTGTAACAACCAGGCTTCCGGTCGGCAACAGAGGAATGGTTCCCCCCTGCGCAATGGCTTTCGCTGCATACAAGTTATACAGAAACGCTGCATTCCAACTTATGACTATCTCATTTGTTGACCAACTATCGTTGTCAGTAAATCTTCCGTCTATTGGGGCTTGCGAAGTCCTGATGTTGCTTATCCTGAATCCAGACTGTCCTCTTGTGTCACCAACATATCCGTAAGAGGCTGGTGGGTAAGAACGGTCACCACCGTCTGGTGCTTGGTTAGGGCCGCCAGCCAAGGCTCCGGGAAAGTGATATGCAGTGTCAGCATGACCCAATGTTTTCATCCAATGATGAAAGCCTTCAATCCTTGAACGTGTCGCTCCCCATCTGTGAGAACCTGAGACATAGGAGATATTCAGGAAGTTTCTACCAAAGACATAGTTCACATTGTCCAGTACTGCCTGTGCATCGGTCGTTCTCGTGTTATCGAGTACGTATGCACTCCATGAAAACTGTCCTGTACGGTGCATCGCATTAGAGTTACAGCCCCAATAGTAAGCGGTTGCGAATTGAAATAGATGCGTATTGGCTTCCGCTCTCAATAAATCAGAAAACACATAAATCCTGTTTCGTATTGCTGTTTTGGTGCTTGCGTCTCCACCGCTTGCGCGAAGGTAAAGCCGATTCGCAAACGCCTCAGACTTGCTGTAGGATGAAATCCCTTCGGTAGTTACATAATCAGTCAGGAAAGCAGTGTTGTATGTCGAGCTTCCAGTCGCATAGAATAAAGCCGCTGCCGCCCAACTCCGATTCGTCTTAAGTAGCGCAGGGTCATTCCCCTGGGCATAGACGCCACAATTGCCTATATCATGGTCATCTGTAGCGGAGGGATTCGCTTGCATCCACGTCCAGCCATTCTGAGCCGCCGTGAGACATGCAGAGGCAAAGGCTTGGTCGTAAGGCTGGAATACAACCGAGGCGTAGGCTAATACTGCAATCGCTTTCGCTGTGTTCTGAGTCGTTGGTGCAAAAGATTTTATGTAGAAAGGAATGGTGTTTGGTGTTGAACTCCCATACGGATACCAATCGCCACCGTTTGCACACGTGGTTCCCCAGAAACCTCCTGTATGTGCAGTACCGTTGTTCTGCATTGACAGTACCCACTCCAATCCCCAGCGTGTTTCATCGAGCAAGTCTGGTATTCCGTTCCCACTTTCTGGAATGTTCAGGTTGTCCTCTTGCGGATGGAAGTCGCTCCACGTCTCAAGTAACCAGAAAATGGTCTGTGCCACGGTAGGCATGTAAATCGTCAAGTCCCCTGCATCGTGCCAGCCCTTAACTACACCCGCGGGTGCTTTTGCAATATCGGTCGGATGAGTCCACGTTGCCTCTGCGTATGGAGTCTCAACAGCTGTGAAAGCCCTCTGGTAGTAGAGCATCCTCTGAACCGCCTTGAGCGGTTCATTAAAAACTGTTATCGCGATGTTAAACGGGAGGGATGAATCTCCACCTGCGAATATCCTGTATCTTCCCGCTGTTGTTAATGCCGAGAAGTCCCCGATATAAACATTCGTCGGGATGGAGGAAACAAGGTTCGAATTGACAATTTTTATCGGGTTCCCGCCTGTGTAAACGGTCGCTCCATCGCTTGTTCTCTTTACCGTGAAAGATGAAAATGTTCTTGGGGCGGTGAATTGTTTTACTCCGGTCGGCGTATATCCTATTTGGGAGGCAGCAATAAAATCCATCGTTGGAATTGGAGGTGTACCCACCCCTGCATGAAGTCTGACGTTCGTCACTTGGATGTCGTCCATCCATCGGGTACTCTGCACTATTGAGCACTGAAGCTCAAATCCAACAAATGGGATATTTCTCATGTTGGCGGGTATTGCTATGTCAATGAAATACCAAGTATTCGCATTTGCGCCAGAGCTGAACCAAGTTGAGACTAACATAGGTGTGCCACCCAACGGATACGCGTATACCGCAAGTGAGGTATTACCGACTGACTGGCGCGTCCAAAACTGGAGGCGACTGTTATCTTGAAACCACATTACTGAGGTGTCGCGGTTAACCAGCCACATTTGCATACCAACCCACGAGCCCCACTCAC
>JBBRUI010000283.1:0-5995 GCA_038247945.1 Bacteroidota bacterium
AGCTGATCCAGGCTTCGCTGTTTGTGAAATGGCAGGACATTTAGAACCAGCACCGAGGATGCAGGATTCTGAAAACAAGAAAGAATGCTGAGGATAAGCTGCCGCTCACGCGCAAGTTTTCGATACCGTGCGAGAATAAAGTCATCGATATCACGAGGCAGCTGTGAATCGAACGTGGCGATAAATTGCTTGCCCCGCTCGGTATCGTACAAAGCTTCCTTTGGAATGATAGAACCGACGGCGTTCAATGCTTCCACGACAATCACGGGAGTTCCGCCATACATCTCATAGACGCTAGACCCGACGGACTTCGATACTTCATGTAGACCGAGCACCGAAACACTCATGTCTTTCACTTCATTCTGGGATAGCTCACCCAGCGATATTTCATACGCCATTGGTGGCGGCAGCACCTGTGCGGTCTCGGAAGTCTCGCCCGCAAGTAAAAGTATATTCGAGTTTCGAACATCTCTCATCACGGTCCGAAGTACACCCACCGATTGTTCGTCCATTACCTGGATATTATCTCCAACCAGGACAAATGGAAACAACTCTGCAGCCTCAAGAATGAACCGGGCGATTAATTCAACATACTTTTCTTTTTCCTGAGCCCAGAGCTGGAGAGTGGCCGGTTCGATTTGTTGTTGCAGCCCAAGGACAATCTGGTTGCGGGCAAAGAGATCTTTTCCTTCAGAAGAAAAAGATCGGACCTCGCCGATCAACAGTTGCAGTATCCTTGCAATACTGCTGAACGGAATATCATTCGGGATTGTCTCAGATTCCAACACCGTAAGTTCAAGCGAGTGGGCGACCTTGATGGCTTGACGGAGCAAACTACTTTTTCCGATTCCCTCTTCGCCGGAAAGGACAATTGCCGGAGTCGTAAGCGGTGTACCTTTCCTGATTGCAGTAAGCGCATCAGTGAGATAAAGAAGTTCAGTCTTCCGCCCGACAAACTTTGGCTGTTTGGAAAGACCGAAGTACGACTCAAGAAGTTCTATTCCTTTAGGCATATCTGCGACGAGCGAACGAGCGGCTTCCTCTGCATCCTGGAAACGCTTCTGAGGATCTTTCTCCAACAATTTCAGAAGAACCTGACGCAAGCGTTGACCGTCAGTAAATGCTTCGGCTTGGAACTTGGGTTCTTCGGTGAGAACGCGCTTCACAAGGTCAACAGGCGAAGCGGCTTCGAACGGACAATGTCCTTCAATCAGATGAAAGAATGTTGCACCCAGCGAATACAAATCCACGCGGGTATCAAACGCCTGACCGCGAATCATTTCCGGCGCTGTGTATTCCAGCGTTCCCCGAACCTGAACATCCGAGGTTTCATCCTGCTGCTTGGCAAAACCGAAGTCCGTTAACTTCAAAAGAGGAGCCACAGCCGCCCCCTGCTCTCCGACGAGCACAAGGTTCTGCGGTTTGATATCGAAGTGAATGATTCCTTCGCGATGAACGTACGAGAGCACACTTAACGCTTGCAATAACAGTAGCTCGAGCAATCGCTCCCTTTCTCTCTGCCCTTGAACGGCTGCTGCCCAATCATTCGAGTCGGTTCCGCGAATCAATTCCATCGTGAAGAATCGGCGTTGCTCAAGCACGGAAGGTTCTGCTTCGCGGATTATCCCAAAATCAAAAATGCGGATGAGGTTTGGATGCGTGAGGCTGGAAAGAGCCGATACTTCGTTGCGAAAAGCTTCGTCCGATTCGGCGCCAATTTTTTCCGCTGAGTGTAATACCTTGAGCGCTATTTGCTGGTTGTTGCGGAGCGTATCTTCGACAAGAAACACCTCGCCGCTGCCGCCTTCACCAAGCTTCTGAATAATCTCATATCGAAAATTTATCATGCAGCGTTCTCCCGTCCCTCAATAGCATAATGCGCAGCAATCAGAACGCAAGCAAGAAGCAATCCGGGAAATACTCCGAGCCACCACCCGGTCCGCAAGTATCCCAGCGATTGACCGAGCATATTGCCCCAGCTTGCCGTCGGCGGCTGTACGCCAAGTCCGAGAAAACTGAGTGACGCTTCGGCAAGCACGGCGTTGCCAAACTGTAAGACTGCTGCAGTGATCAACAGTAGTTTTACATTGGGAAGAATATGGCGGAGAATGATGGTCGTTGACGAGCGATTAAACATTTTCGCAACCAGAACAAATTCCCGTTCACGCAGTTTCTTCACTTCCGCCCGGACCATTCGTGCAATACCCATCCAACCGGTTGTTGCCAGAACAATAATGAGAGTGGAAATTGATTGCCCCAGGAATGCAACGATCCCGATAACAAGAAACAGACTCGGAATGGAGAGAAACAAATCTGTTATCCTCATAAGAAGAGAATCTACAAAACGATTTGAATAGCCGGCTGCAAATCCAAAGAATGTTCCTATCAACATTGCACCAACGGTTGCTGCAACACCAATGGCAAGAGATACGCGGGTGCCTGAAATAATTCTGCTGAATACGTCGCGACCGGTATCATCCGTTCCAAACAAAAAAACAATTGACCGGCCATCATCGGTTTCAGGTTTTCCTCCGCGGACAATGATTGATCGCTGCAAAAGAAAAGCATTTGCCTGCTGTCTTTTTCTTTCAATGCTGCTCACGTTCCCAACAGGTTCAGTTGTCTCCAAAGTTTCAATGATATAACCGGGTGAAAGCGGCGGAAGTAACCGCGTCGTGATCAAGTCTCCCTGAACATTAGGAGGAACAGGAACAAGAAACGGCGACGTTAAAGCAACAACTCCAAGCAGGCAAAGAAAAATTGCCGCGCCGTTGACGAGTATGCGAGACGGTCCGGGCGGTCGGAAGATTCTTCTCAGTAAAAAGAATCCTGTCATCAGCCATGTAATCGACGCTACCCAAAATTCAATCAAGTCGACACTCCAGATTCGAGCAGGATTTACAGGAAGAAGAACGGCTGAAGTGACAAGAGAGATCATGCTTGCCGAGATGAGACTCCACTGATAAACACTTATCAGAAGAAAGAGAATCAGGAGCGCTATTGTTTTCCACGATCGAAGTTTCATTCTGTATTCCAGATTCGTGGATCAATCAATGCATTAACCAGATCGGCAAGCAAGTTCCCGATGATGACGACGACGCCTGCAACGAGCGTGCAGCCGAGAATCAACGGATAGTCGCGGGAACTGATCGCTGCAATGGTAAGCCGCCCCATGCCCGGCCACGCAAAAAGAGTTTCTGTTACGAGCACGCCGGTTAAGAGCATTCCGATTTCGATTCCGATGAGTGACACCATCGGCGCTGCTGCGTTTGGCAAAATGTACGAACGGAAGATCCTCTTGTTCGAAAGACCCATACTGCGCGCCATGAGAACGTAGTCTTGATTCATAACCATCTTCACATTGCTTCGAAGATAGCGGGCAAATCCTGCTGCTGCCGGAATAGCGGCGGTAAGTGCAGGCAAAGCCAAATGCTTCAGCAAATCGAACACTGATCCTTCGGAAGCAGATGTTCCGGAACTGTACATCTGCGAAGAAGGCAACAATCCGAGTCCATACGAAAACACAAGAAGCAGCAGCATGCCAATCCAGAACGAAGGCAATGTGTACACAGCGAGTGTGAGGTTGGCGATGACAGCTTCTACCTTTTTTCCCTCCCACAAAAAAACAGGAAGCGCGAGTAAAATTCCCAATCCAATTTCAACCACCAAAGCCCCCATGCCGAGCATGAGAGTGTTTGGAAAAACACTGCCGATAACACTCATGACAGGTTGATTGTACGAGAACGAGTAACCAAAATCGCCGGTCAGCGCCGACCCCATCCATCGGATATACTGTTCACCGACGGGGCGATCTAATCCAAATTGGGACTTGAGCTGTTCGAGAATGGACGGCGAAATGTTCGGTGAAAGAAAGACCGTGGTTGCATCACCGGGCAGAAGGCGCGAGAGAAAGAAAACTATGGTGGCGAGTCCGAGCAGCAATGGAATAGCTTCAACCAATCTTCTGACGGAATATTTGAGTAGAGGCAACCTTCATCCGCTGTTAGTGTACAGACCATTCCCATGCTTTGTGCGTGGTTCCGAGAATGCCGATGTGCGTATTTTGGAGCCGTTCATTCACACCAACAATGTTGTTAATCCAGAATAAAAGTGTATACGGCTGCTCGTTGTGAACGATAACCTGGAATTCCTTCCACAGAGCCGCGCCATCGGGTTCATTTTTTAAGCTTTTCACTGTGGAGAGAATTTCATCTGAACGTTTGTTGCGAAAGCCGGCGAGGTTGAACGGATATTTCCGAAGATCCGAACCCCATAGGTCGTCGAGTTGCATTTGCAACGGAACACTGAAGCCGGCAAACCAGGCATCGTATTTTCTTTGCATTACGTCGTTCCAGAATGTTCCCCGCTCCACCTGATCGATCTTCATTTCGATCCGGAGATTCTTCAACTGTTGTTGGACGACAGTCGCAACGATATCGCGGAGCTGGTTGCCCGATGCAAGCTTCATCGTAAACGAGAACTTCACACCATGCCTATCGAGAATGCCGTCGCCGTCGGAATCTTTCCATCCCTCTTTTTCCAACAAAGCCATTGCCTGTGCTTTGTCGAACGGCAAAGGTTTCAGCGAATCGTTGTACGCCCATTTGAACAACGGTGAGACTCCGCCTATCGCCTGTTGACCGTGTGTGCGTAGATACGCCTTTACGATTTCATCGCGATTGATCGCCATTGTCAGCGCACGACGCACATTGGCGGAGCCGAACAGTTTATGCGGCGCAATACTCTTGCCTCCCGATTTTGCCCACGTATCAGGATCGATATTGTTCCAGCCAAGAAAATCGTAATCCCGACCCACAGTAGAGATGATCTTTAAGTGAGGAGTTCGTGATGGAAGGTCGGCATCCTCCACGCGCAAGCCTGCAACAACATCCACTTCGCCGGATTGAAGCTGAGCGATGCGCGTTCTGTAGTCCGGCAAGACCTTAAAAATCAGCTTCGATAATTTTGGAACGAATGAAGAACCGAAGTTGGTGGACCGCGCAAGCACGATTTCCTGCATGGGAGTCCAATGCGCAAGCGCAAACGGACCGGATGTAACAGGCGCCCGGTTTACCGGATGCGTACGGAGTTCTTTTCTGGAAATGGTACTGAACACATGCGAAGGAATGAGCGGAACACCGATATCAAACAACTGCGAAGGCGACGCCTTTTGAAAATGGATTACCACAGTCGAATCGTTGATTGGTTCGACTGCTTTCACTATATCCGGCTTACCGTCCGTGAGCATTAGATTCTGCACGACCGATTGACGGATGCTGGCGACAGCCGTATCGCCGTAGAGCACGAATGATAACTGCACATCGCGTGCGGTCACGGGCACGTTATCAGACCATCGGGCGTCGGTGCGAAGATGGAATGTGATGTCCCGATTGTCGTTGGAGAATTCCCACGACGAGGCAAGAAGCGGTGAGTACGTTAGAATTCCTTTTTCGGAATCGAATTCGGGATTGACGAGACGGGGGAAAATGAGGTCGTTGATTTCGCCGGAGACTACTTCTTCAGCGAAGAGCGGATTGAAACTATCAACATCTCCTTCGACAGCAACGGTTGCCTGAAGCTCGGCTGTGGATTTTTTTTCGTTGCAGCCTGCTGCGATAAGGGCAAACGCTGCTACGAGAAATACCAGAGTATATTTTTTTTTCATCCCCAAGAGAAAATTATGGCTCAATATAGCGACGAATACAATATGAGTCAACCACCTGTGGTTTGAGGGTACCGCGTTGTTAGAATGAGTGAAGCGTAAAAAGGAAGGCGAGCCATGTGGCTCGCCCCGTTGCATTCGTGAATGGATACGTCTCGATTTATCGCGTTTTCAAGCTCACTTCATGAGAAGGAGTTTATTGATCTTTGAATACTTGACACTCCCCAGCGCATCTGCAGCCGTGAACCGTGCGAAGTAGACGCCGCTGGCAACGTCTGTAGCGTTCCATGTTACCGTGTGATAACCACCCTCCATTACTCCGTTCACAAGTTC
>JBBRUI010000284.1:0-5987 GCA_038247945.1 Bacteroidota bacterium
AGTATGAACTCGAAGACGGCGGTTGTGTTGCCGTTGAGTTGAACGGCAAGTGGATAAACTACAGCAAGGCGTTTGTAAGCTATCACTTCCTTCAACATGACCTCACGCTCCGTCAACCCAAGAGCATCACTGAGATGTTGCAGCTCGGACTCTTCGACGTGAAGGCAATGAAACAAGTTGCCGGGCATGTAACGAAGAACCGCCTGCAGAAATACTTCTCATTGCCTAAAGATGCCGTCCTGAAAGCTCCCATCGCGCGTCCCCCTAAAATTGTCGCGCTTGGCTTGAATTACGTTCTGCATGCAAAGGAAGGAAACTTTGAGGTTCCGAAGGAGCCGATCATTTTTGTCAAAGTTGGATCAAGTGTTATTGGGCCGGATGAACCAATCCGCATTCCAGCGGGACTTGGACGGATGGATCACGAAGCTGAACTTGCATTCGTCATCAGCAAAACGGCAACGGAAGTGAAAAAAAGGGATGCCTATAAATTTATCGCCGGCTACACAATCTGTAACGACGTCTCTGCGCGTGATCTTCAGAACAAAGATCTTTCAGTGCGTCATCCCTGGTTCCGTTCGAAGAGTTTCGACACGTTCTCACCTCTGGGACCATGGCTTGTTACGCCGGATGAATTTCCTGTGCCGATGCACGTAAACGTTGAATGCCGTGTGAACGGGAAAGTCCGGCAGAAAGCTAACACACGCGATCTTGTTTTTGATATTCCGACGATGATAGAGTTCATCACCAAATATATAACGCTTGAGCCCGGAGATGTCGTCTCAACAGGAACGCCGGAAGGAATCGGGCCGATCAAAAATGGAGACACAGTCGTGTGCCGGGTCGAAAGGATTGGCGAGCTGAAGAATCCTGTCCGCACCAGATGAAGATTGACAAGATTCAACTGACGCATGTACGAATTCCGCTTGTCGAGCCGTTCAAAATCAGCAACGGGGTGGTGAGCGAAAAAGATGGCATCCTCGTGCAAGTATATTCGGATGGGTTGGTCGGAATTGGTGAAGCTTCTCCGATGTCGGGGTCGTTCTATTCTGCCGATACTCCGGAATCGACGTGGGAATATTTGAGCAGCGTTTTGGTTCCGCTTGTCAAAAGCCGACAGACCGCTTCAGTTGATGATGTAAATGCTTTGTTGGATGGGTCAGGAGGGAATTTTTATGCTCGAGCCGGAATCGAAACGGCATTCTGGGATTTGAAAGCTCAGCGCGACGATGTTCCTCTTTACAAAGCACTAGGTGGAACAGGCAATGTGGTTGAATCGGGGCTTGCTGTAGGAATCTACCCGACCGTAAAAGAATTGCTCTCTGCGATTGCGAGATATCTGAAGGAAGGATACAAGCGAGTAAAGATAAAAATTCAGCCGGGATGGGATATCGCGCCGCTGAAGGATGTGCGTAAGACTTTTGGAAATATCAATCTGATGGTTGATGCGAATTGCGGTTACACACGGAACGATATCGGGCATCTCACCGCGCTGGATGATTTTGATTTGATGATGATCGAACAACCGCTTGCGAAGGATGATCTGGAAGGCCATGCAGAATTGCAAGCGAAACTGAAAACTCCGATCTGCCTGGATGAAAGCGCAACAGACATCGCAACAATCGAGCGGGCAATCAGTCTGGGAAGCTGCAGGATTGTGAACATCAAAATCCAACGGGCGGGCGGATTACAACAGGCAGTTGCGATGCATGATGTATGCAAGCAAGCAGGTATTCCCGTGTGGGGAGGTACGATGCCCGAACTCGGAATCGGGGGAGTGCAGACTGTGCATCTCGCGACGCTGGATAATTTCGGTTTCCCGACAGATGTAGAGTCGTCGCTGCGCTGGTTCGTCGACGACATTGTTGAGCCGCTGATTGAAGTACGTAATGGGACAATAACGATTCCTGAAGGAATCGGGAATTGTTACCAACTCAACCAAAACAAAGTGCGGAAGTATCTTGTCCGTGAAGAAATATTTTAGAACAATATTCGTTATGCTTCTGACTATTCAATCCGGATCGATGTTGGCCCAGGATACGCATTGGGTTGAATCGACGATCTCTGCGATGAGTGTGGAAGAAAAAGTTGGCCAGTTGTTCATCGCTGATCTGGTTGCCGTCTTCAACAATCGTGAAAGCCCGGTGCGGCACTATGCATCGCGGTTGATCAAACAATATCATGTGGGGGGATTCGTGCTTGCCGGCGGTACGATCAGCGACATTGCGTTGACGACAAACTCTCTTCAGCAAGAATCGAAGCTTCCGTTGTTGATCAATGCGGATCTAGAGGGAGGACTTGGCTTCGGCTCTTCATGGCAATACGTTCGCGGCCGCGCACCGGAATTGCCGCCATATGTTTCCGGAGGCGGTACGACGTTTACATCCATGATGGCGGTGGGAGCGACGCAAAATCCGCAGCATGCATTTGAGATCGGCAGGATCACGGCATTGGAATCACGTGCCGTTGGCATTCAGTGGACGAACTCTCCGGTCGCGGATGTCAACACGAATCCTGAGAACCCGATCATCAACACACGATCCTTCGGCGAGAACCCGCAGCAGGTGGCAACGTTCGTTGATGCATACGTGCGCGGACTTCAGGAAGGCGGCATGATTGCAACGCTCAAACATTTTCCCGGGCACGGCGATACAAAAGAAGACACACACATGCAGTTGCCGGCTCTTCCGTTCGACGAGCAGCGGTTGATGTCAACGGAACTTGTGCCGTTCGGTGCGGGAATAAAAGCCGGAGCGAAGGCAGTGATGACAGCACACATCGCGTTGCCGAAGATCGATCCGTCCGGTCGTCCCGCAACTCTTTCGCGTCCGCTTATAACAACAATCCTTCGCGGGAAGCTGGGGTTTCAGGGAATCGTCGTAACGGATGGGATGACGATGCAGGGAGTTACTGATAAATTTTCCGCCGGTGAAGCAGCCGTTCTTGCAATCGAGGCCGGCAACGATTGCATTCTTGTTCCTGATAATTTCGAAAAGGCATTTGACGGAATTCTCGCAGCTGTACGGTCAGGCCGCATCACGAGTCAGCGGCTCGATGCATCGGTGCGAAGAATCCTGGCAGCGAAATCCTGGCTTGGCATCGACAAGAACCGATTGGTGGACGTTGAAAAGATATCCGATGTAGTCGGATCGCCGGAAAATAATTCAATCGCTCAATCAATCTGCAACGACGCCGTTACTGTTTTGAAGAACAAAGGGAATCTGCTGCCGCTTTCATCATCCCAAAAAATTCATCTGGTGACTCTGACGAACGAATACAACAGTCAAGTCGGAACGGAACTCCAGACCGTCCTTCAGTCCCGCAATCGCACAACGACTCTCGTGCATCTTTTTGATGGCTCTTCATCTGACGAAATAAAAAATGCGTTGAAAAAACATGGTAGCTATGATGTTCTTGTTCTCGCCGTGTATTTGTCCATCGGATCCTGGCAGGGTAGCCTCCAGCTCTCGCCGCGCATTTCCGATTTTCTCCGGAAGACAACGCTGTTTGGGAAACCGGTAATCGCAATTGCGTTCGGCGATCCATATGTCATCGCAAAACTACCGGAGACAGATGTCGTCATGACGCCGTATTCGGGAGCGAGAAGGGTTGAGCGCTCGGTTGCATTAGCCTTGTTGGGTGAAATCAATATCAAAGGCAAGCTTCCTGTTACAATTCCGGGCAAGTACCGGATTGGCGATGGGTTGGACGTGCGGGCACAAACTACCGTCAAACAATAACATGTCTCTCACTACGTCATTCATTGGCCTCACGTTGAACAGTCCCGTTCTTGTAGCATCGGGTCCGGCAAGCCATGACGTGAACCAGGTTCTTCTTGCTGAAGAGAAGGGAGCGGGGGCGTCGGTGTTGAAGACAGCATGCTCGGACAAATACGAGCATATGCGTTTTTGGCCGCGGCCGCGTTATAAACTGTTGGATTGGGATAAACAGATCGAAGGCCGCTCGCGATCGTTCTCGCTTTATTCATACGAGCAAGCTTACAGCGGAACATTGGAGGATTACTGGCAGTTCATCAGGGTTTGCAAGCAACGGGCGAAGGCTCCTGTTATTGGCAGCGTCTTTGCCGACGACGCGAAAGATTGGGAAGACCTCGCCACAAAAACAGAAGCGAGCGGCGCCGACGCGATTGAGCTGGATATTTCCTCTCCACATCGTCCGGGCAGTCTTGGTTTCGAAACAACATTCATCGCAGCGATCAAAGCGGTCGTCAACGTGGTAAAAATTCCGGTGATGGTAAAACTCGCGTCGGGCCCGAGCGTTACCGACCAGGCAATTGCCGCGGAGCAATGCGGGGCGTCAGCAGTTACGCTATGCAACCGCGTCCGCGGCCTCGATGTCGATATTGAATCGCAACGCCCGATTCTTCATGGCTATTATGCGGGAGTGGGCGGACCGTGGGCGAAGTACTACACTATGCTTCACGTTTCAGAAGTACGCAAGGCGATATCAATTCCCATTAGCGCGACGGGCGGCGCAATGACGGGAGAGGATATTTTGAAATACATACTTCTGGGCGCAACGACTGTGCAGATTCTCTCGGTAATTATGGTGAACGGCTGGAACTCGATCACAACCATCAACCAACAGATACAGGAGTATCTGACACACAAAGGGATTTCTTCGCTCGATGAAATCCGCGGGCAGGCGCTTCAACACCTGACAAAACCCGACGATATTATTCGTTGGTCCGGCGAACCGGTAGAGGGCCCGCGGAATGTCTGGAAGTAAAAAGAAAAACAAATATGTGGGACTGAATCCTCTTCCGCCGGCGTTCGTGAAAGAGCAGCCGCCTATTGCCAAAGTCCTGGAGGATGGATGCATTGCGTGCGACCGTTGTCCGCCGCTCTGTTTCTTCGAGGCCATCGTCATGGAAGATCGTCCTGCTCATCCATACAAGCGCGTAGCCGTAATCGTTCCGGAAAATTGTACGGGATGCGGACTATGTTTCGAGGCGTGTCCGGTGGATGTTATCGTGTGGGTACCGGGACCTCTGAAGAGGAACGGATCCCCACATCGCGGCTCCTCAAAGGAAGAGTATGAAAGTTTTTGATCTCACCCATCCTATACGAAACGGCTGGCCGGTGTATTTTCCGTGGCATCCGCCGACGACGATCGAGCAGACAGCAACCTACGCCGATAATTTGTGTATCGTCCGGAAGCTGAGCATCGGAACACATTCGGGGACACACATTGATGCCCCGAGCCATGTGTTGGAAGGCGGCCCGACATTGGACAAGTACAGTCCTTCACTTTGGTTTACGGAGGCCCAGGTTCTGGACTTCACTCCGCGAGAGGCTGCGCGGGAAATAACGGCGGATGAATTCCGTCGGATGAACATTCGCGAGGGAATTGGAGTGATTGTGAAAACCGGCTGGGATGTTCATTTCGGTTCTGCGGATTATTACAAAACATATCCTCCGATCACGAATGAAGCAGCCGGGTATTTGGTATCGAAGGGAATAAAGATTTTGGCTGCCGATACACCGTTCAAATTAGATGTGCATTACACGATGCTGAGCAAGGGAATTCCGCTGGTAACAAATCTCAACAACATGAAAGATCTTCCCGGTGGGATCGTGAAGCTGATTGCAGCGCCGTTGCTGATTGAAAACGGCGACGGAGCTCCTGCGCGGGTTCTTGCAGTGGTTGAGGATTGAGCGTGGACGAACTGACCCGCCTTCTTGCCGATCTTGTTGCAATTCCAAGCATGAACCCGATGGGACGGGACCGAAGCGGGCCGGAGTATTCCGAAAAAAAAATCGGAGAGTATGTTGCCGGCTATCTTCGCCGGAATTTCGTTGAGGTGAAGACGTACGATGTTGCTTCCGACCGGCCCAACGTCATCGGCTACGTCAACGCCGGCGCCGCGCAGACGGTGATGCTTGAAGCGCACCTCGATACTGTGCACGCGGATAACATGACGGTTGATCCATTTCAATCAAAGATCGTGGATGGAAAATTGTTTGGCC
>JBBRUI010000285.1:0-5936 GCA_038247945.1 Bacteroidota bacterium
AACGACACTGAGGAAATCTTCGCGAGTTCCGAGCTCATCAAAGCGGGTGAAGTTATTGGGCCGAGATTATATTCCACTGGTACAATTTTGTACGGCGCAGAGGGAAGTTTCAAAGCAGTCATCAATAGCCTGGACGATGCAAAGTCACACTTGCGAAGGCTGAAGGCTGTCGGAGCGTTCAGTGTGAAGAGCTACAACCAGCCGCGGCGCGATCAACGGCAGCAGGTGATTCAAGCCGGCCGTGATCTTGAAATGATGGTGGTACCGGAAGGCGGCTCAACATTCTTCTGGAACATGACAATGATTCTTGACGGTCATACGGGAATAGAACACTCGCTGCCGGTGTCTCCTCTTTATAAAGACGTGATTACTCTCTTCTCGAAAAGTCATACATACTACACTCCAACGCTTATCGTTACTTACGGAGGAATCATGGGAGAGAATTACTGGTATTCAAACACAAACGTGTGGGAAAACCAGCGGCTGTTGACATTCGTCCCTCGTTCACTCATCGATGCCCGTTCACGCCGCAGAATGAAAGTTGAAGAAGACGATTGGGGGCATGTTGAGAATGCAAAGGCTGCGAAAATTCTGAGCGATGCCGGAACTAAGGTGAACCTGGGCGCACACGGGCAATTGCAAGGACTTGGCCCGCACTGGGAATTATGGATGTTCGTTCAGGGTGGCATGACGCCGATGCAAGCACTCAGATGTGCGACGATAAATGGCGCCCGGTATATCGGACTTGATGACGACATCGGCTCGCTTGAAGCGGGCAAACTTGCCGACCTTGTCGTGATGGATAAGAATCCGCTGGAGAATATTCGAAACAGCGAATCAATCCGTTACGTGATGATCAACGGCCGACTATACGATGCAGCGACGATGAATGAGATTGGCGGTAAGCAACGAAAGCGCGAGCCGTTTTATTGGGAGGGCGGGATGGATCCGGGGGCGAACACACTCACAAACGATCTTGACTAACCATATTTGTTATATGTATGCCATTGGCGTATATTGAATATGACGATTATTGAAACACCCATCTTCACAAGATGACTGAAAAGCATTCTTAGTGAGGATAAATACAGAGACTTACAGAATTATCTTATCTCCAATCCCGAAGCCGGCAACATCATTTCCCAGAGCGGCGGAATGAGAAAACTTCGGTGGGCCGGATCGGGACGAGGAAAGCGTGGCGGATCGCGCGTAATTTACTATTGGGTTTCTGAGCGAGAAACCATTCTGATGCTATATGCAAAGAATGTTCAGGAAGACCTAACGCCAGAGCAATTGAAGATTTTGAGAAATATTGTAGAGGAGGAATTACAATGAAAGATGAACTGTTCGAAGAACTTCTTGCAAGCGTAAAACAAGGCGGAGAAATCTTGAGAGGCTCACGCAAGGCTAAACGAGTATTCAACTTCTCGGAACCTGATGTGAAGACAATCCGACTGCATTACGGCTTATCGCAAACCAAGTTCTCAAAGCTTTTGGGAATCTCTCCTGCAACATTACGTAACTGGGAACAAGGAAGAAGAAAGCCAGACGGCCCAGCCAGAATCCTCTTGTGTGTAGCGGCAAAACATCCAAAGGCAGTGCTCGACACGCTTTATAATTCTTGATGGACGAGACATCTGATGAAAACCGAGTTGTTTACCATTCGCCGAAAGGCTTACCTATGAAAACGATTTTGCTGGCAGTTTTGGTTGCGGCATTCTTCTCTGCCTGTTCTGATTTTGGAGAAAATCCCGAAGAAGTTTATGCAGTTGTAGATGTTCAAACAATTGCTGTCAACAACACTACGAATCGACCAATACATATAATCGTCATGGGGGCCAACTTTGCCACGCTCGCGAACTGGGCGCCCGGCTGCAATGCCAATAATGAGATTCCGCCGGGTTTGACTTTAACAATTGATCATTCCCTTATGAAGAGCCAAGGAGAGAGATTTGCAATCGTTTATTGGTGGGATGATTGCAGAGAGGTGGACGGGATTTGGGTTGGTCAAGATATCCATGCATTGAGGGTAGGATTGCCATGAGAGGCAAAAGTGCCCGTCGTTGATTTTGTTCGTCGGGTTCGTTACCCTTTAGGTGAGAGGAGATCAATCCGTGAAATACAAAGATATCATATCGCAAGACCCTGATGTGGTCAGCGGTGCACTTGTTTTTGCCGGCACTCGTGTCCCTGTCCAGGTTCTAATCGATTATCTTAAGGCCGGAGATTCGGTTGAACGATTTCAACGGGGTTTTCCTACTGTTTCCCGCAAACAAATTGAAGAATTCCTCAACATCGCCTTTGAGTCCGTAAAGTCGGAAATGCATGAAGCGCATTCTGCTTGACGAGCATTTCGACCATTTACTAAAGGATCTGTTTTCCGCTCAAGTAGACGCGAGAACTGTGAATGAAGAAGGATGGAGCGGCAAAAAGAATGGCGAGCTTTTGCAGCTCGCAAACAAAACATTCGATGTATTTGTTACGATGGACAAAAATTTAGAACACCAACAGAATTTGCAAGGGCTCAGGTTAGCGATAGTTGTCGTGCGAGCAAGGAGTAATGCTTACTCCACAGTAGCTCCACTCATCAGGAGAGTAGAAGACGCAGCCAAGAAAATTCAAGAAGGTGGGTTAACGTATATTGAAGGGTGACCATTTTTGGTCTACCAAAGAAGCCGGACTCATCATCCGGCTTTGCGTTTTACTCGATGCTTCTTCTCATCCATCTCCTCCAACCAATCACCTCAACAAAAGCATCCTCCGCGTTTCGATTCTTCTGCCCGACATCAATCGGTAAAAATAAACTCCGGTGGCAAGCGCCGACGCATCCCATTCAACTACGTAACTTCCGCCTGAAAGCGCCTCGCGAACAAGCGTAGCAACTTCTCGTCCGAGCAGATCGAACACCTTCAACGAAACATCGCCCTTTCGTTCCACAGAAAACTTGATCACGGTCGAAGGGTTGAATGGGTTGGGATAGTTCTGATACAGATGAAATTCTGACGGAGCGAACGATACAGCCTTTACACTCGTTACACCGCTTGGATATTTCATTCTTGGATAATCCACGTAGATCGAACCGGCATACGTTGTACCCGCCACACGACCGCTGCCCAGTTGAAACTCAATCTTCCTCAATCGGATCGGGAAGTTGAACGTCGCATTCCCGCCCAACGAAATAGGATTCCCCAACCACGTCCTGATGGTGTCGAAGCCTGCGAAGTTATTGACGAACCGGCTGCTGTACACTCTGAATTGTTCGTTGTCATCATCATCGACGTAATAGATCACCCGATGGTTCGAGCTATCGGCGCGGACATCGATCAACAGCGAGTCGGGCACACCATAGACAGGGATGTTTGTTTCAAGCCGGACAAAGTTCAGGAGGGATGGATCATAGACAAAGTTGTAGTTAATACGAAATGACCGGGAGCCCAGAGTAGCGATGCCGTTCTGAAGCGACAGCGTCCCGTTCGCGTTTACGCCGGAAATGGTCCAACCTGCCAGTGATTCCATTGAATCGATTATCGAGGTCCCTGTTCTGATTTGGACAAGCACGTCGGCTGTATCGCGCACACCGAGATAACTCGCAATCACTTTTGTAGAGCCGGCACTTCTCCCTTTGAACACTCCGATTGTATCAACAACGCCAACACTCGCGTTCATTGTACTCCATGCAACATCACGGGGAGCTACACCTTTTTCAACTCCATCCCAATCGAATGCCCGCGCTCTGAACAACACCAGGCGCACAGTATCGGTTACAATATTCTGCGGACTAAGCGTGACGCTGCCAATGGATTTGATGACCACAAAGGCTGAATCCGCGAAACCCGCATAACGACCGTACACATACCCGCTATCGGGATTGAGAGAAGCTGTGAAGCGACCGGACGTATCAATCGTTCCAAGTCTTGAGGGAGCAGAGAATTGTTTCAGGCCCGGGGTGAGCGGCACCGGGTTTCCGTAACGATCGGTTCCATACATTATGAATGAAAGAGACTCGCCGCGATAAATGCGGTAACGTTTCGGGCTGATATACACGCGCTCAAGAGTATCTGACGGCGCACTGGAAACAACAAGCAATGAATTCGAAACGGAACGCTCGATGCCGCCATCGGATGGGGCGTTGGCAATCGAGCCGCGTACAACCATTGTCGTCGAGCCTCCACCATCAAGGTTAATCGCGTGTTGCACACCAATACTGATCAGAAAGTTCGCAAGCTCGTGCAGTGTCATGCCTGCGCTGGATGATTGTCGTCCGTCCACTGTAACCAGGTACAACAAGTTGTTGTTCGCGGAGAATCCGGCAGCCGTTCGCGGATGGCGTTCATAGGTATGGGATGGCCCTCCTTCTTCCTGGAAGCCCTGGTCGACGTAATTGGCACCGTTGTATACAATCTTTGGAAAGCCGCCCACCGTTTCTTTGATGCGGGCGAGTGCTGGTTGAATTCCCTGCCAAAGCTTAATCGTATCTCCGACGTGAACGTTCGCCATCAAATAAGTTTGTGCCGTGCCGTGCCCCGAAAGCACGGCCTTGTCGGGGGGAATAGCCATGTTGCCGACACCGTTCACAAGGCTTTCCACGACACAACGCATTGTGTCGTTGACAAACCAACCACCTGCCGGCGTGACAACAGCTTCGGCTCCGAACGCATTCGTTCCGGTGCTGCCGCCGTAGAATTTGTTGTAGAGAATAAACTGATCTGTTCCGCGTATCTGGTTTACGCCTTGCATTGAGCGGGCGACTGCTTGAGCTCTGACGGAGCTTGAGAAGTTCACGATGCCGAGCCAAGGGGTTTGGTTTGATGTAAAGCTCAGAGTGGATCTGGCCGATGGCTTGAGCAAGACTTCTCCGTTCCGCACCTGCATGTTTGTCGGTGTCGTGCCGTAGAAATCGCCGTTCACTGCACCGAGGACTGTGTGGCCCGCGTAACTGTTGCGTGCCGCCATCGAGCTTGTCCGCTCGAATCCGGTAAGCCGATCCTGACCTTTTGCAGTTTCCATTTTGATATAGGAATTACGAAGGTCGATCTGCAATACGTTGATTGTCCACGGAACAGTGAGAGCCACAAACTTCCGATGCGTACTACCTGGCCCCACCGGAAGGTTCTGCAATGTATCAATCTGTACCTGGGCAACCGCTGGCGATATCGTAAGAAAGAATGCGAGCATTACTCTATTCATACATTGTCCTGAAGGTTGAGGGACATACGAGATTGCGATTAGTAATAACGGAGGGAACTCGCTTGAAATCTAACCGAAGAAAACAGCAGATGCAATATCGCGGCAGGATAGAAATGCAAGAGGCCGGACCCACCGTCCGGCCTCAAGCAATACCGAATCTGAATCTCTGATTACTTCGGCATCAACACCGCATCAACAACCTGGATAACGCCGTTCGACTGGTACACATCGTACGTCGATATGTGGCCAACATTTCCCTTCTCATCTTTGATCATGATATTCCGGTCGCCGTTCATCATTGCCCACAATTTTCCGCCGTTGACCGTCGTCAGCTCTGCGTTTCCGTTTCCCTTCTTGATCCATTTCGAAAGCTCGTTGAAATCAAGACGCCCTGCAACGACGTGATACGTGAGGATTCCCGTCAACATTGATTTGTTTTCGGGCTTTAACAGTGTCTCGACAGTTCCTGCAGGCAATATCGAAAACGCTGCGTTGGTTGGCGCAAACACTGTGAACGGGCCTTTGCCCTTCAAGGTTTCGGCAAGTCCTGCTGCTTTAACGGCAGCGACCAGGGTGGTGTGATCCTTCGAATTCACCGCGTTGTCGATAATGTCTTTGGTCTTGTACATTGCTTCGCCGCCGACCATCGGATTTTCCCCGGCTATAAGGAATGAGCCCGATGCGAGCGTGAAGATTGCCGCAGCCAGAATTGATGTTAGTGCTTTCATGATGATACCCTTTGATTGATT
>JBBRUI010000286.1:0-5863 GCA_038247945.1 Bacteroidota bacterium
TGGTATTGTGAGAGATTTATCGAGCGGGATGTTTTTCCGTCCCAGCATTCTAGGATTTCATCATTCTCCAGATGGTCCAGACGCCACAAATCTGTGTGCGCTGATACCAACCATTGCAAAAGAACCGACACCCTCGTCATATTACCACGTCATGCCCGCCATTTGGCACGATGGTAAATGGAAAATCAGCATGTGGAATTGGGAGTAGCATGGACAAAATGACCAGCTCGATGGAAACCCAGTAGAACCTAGGAATATTTGGCGAACTTTAAATCGGCCGTGTATTTACCAGGGAGCGCACAGCGATTCTTACATCTCACTTAGACCCGTTGTACCATCGGGAACTCAAAACAGAGGAAATTAAAATGAAGACTATAGCGATTTTATGTTTATGCTTTTCAATGTCTATTTCGTATACCAGTGCAGACTCCTTTTCATTTCAAATTGGCACGAATACGGTAGAAGTTACTTTTGTCGATCCACTATTGCAAGCGGGAACTAAATCGGCAACATGTTTTGAACTGCAGCGAGTCTTCGCCTTTGCACTATCACTTTCAGCCGTTTTTTACGACGAAATCGAGGGCGTTGTACAACTCAAGAGAATGCCGATTGAAACTTACCCGGAGTCGATATCAAACGACACACTTAGCTTTAGTTACTCAAACGCTGTCTATGTCTGCCATGTTTCAAAAGTATTATCTGACGTACTTACGCAGAAGTCTGCAATGCTTTTAAGTGATACGAACGCAGTTTCCTCCCTTGAGACGGTGATCAGTACAATTAATTCGGATTCGTTTACCAATTTGACACTACAGGCGAAACTCGATATGTTTTGGCCTCCAAACACCATTCAAGGGCAGCCTTCGGAAGACACGCTAAGCGATCTCGAAACAGTTCTGTTCTCTCCAGTTCGAGCCAATACATTGTTTATGCCGAGTCTCTTCGGCATATCGAGTGGATTTGAACTTACAGATGAGAATGCGGCATGTTCGCTCTTCGTCACCTGCGTGGCGAAAGACAAAACGACAGGCCAGATTAAAACCTATCCGATAGGTTATGTTAATGGTAAGTGGCGCTTGTTCTTTGGACTGTAACTGGAGCTACAATGAAAGCAAAACTACTTATTATCAGCGCGACATTAGGATTACTTACCATGACAGCATTTTGTTCGAATACAATCAGTATCGGATCCAATACTGTAAACGTGGTTTTTGCGGAAATAACACCTACAAATTCGGTTTTAATATGTCAAGATGTAACTAATATGTTTTCATTTGCGCATTCGTTGGTTGATGTGTTCCCAAGCAGCTCGGCTCTCGGTGTCTACCGACTTCATGGAAAAGACCCGTTCATGTATCCCGATTCGGCTAAAACAGGCATTACTCTTGTCACATCGATAACGAATCAATATATCGAAATAGCTTCTGGGTTATACAATGAGTATGATAATGCTTCGCTCCTTGTGAATTCAAATCCTGTCGCAATCTCACAACTCAGTGCATTTATAAATTCGTTGAATTCCCTGTCTCATACAAATATGGTCGTTGAATCCATTGTGGGTTTGCTTGCACTTCCCCCAGAAGTTCCAGCCCCTATGACGACGCAGTTCTTAGCAGATATTACATCCTTTTGCCAGATGATGGAACAATACAAATATTATTATCCAAGCATACTATCAATTGGACGCAAAAACGAAATCCTCTCCGTTATTGTGGTTATGCAAAACCGAGAAAATAAAAATGAGTTTGACGTTGTGGAAATCAGCTATATCGAAGGAAGCTGGAAACTTGTCTTCCCACTGTAAAGTTTAAAAATATTTTCCAGAATACTTTCCATCCGACAGGGACTCAGCCCGGAGTGCAATAATGAAAAAAATTCTCACCTTCATAAGCTTAATAGTCATACTCATGCAAAATGCCTCAGCATATGATTTAGTCGTTGGAACCAACCATTTTGATGTCGTGTTCGAGAATGCTTCTGCACCGTCTTCGCTCAAAGATTTCATTATCGAGGACGTTCAACGCTGCTATGAGGCGTGGGGCACGAATACAGAAATCAGGTCGAGCAGAGCAATCACTCATGTCATGAAGATTTATCCGCCTGTTTTTATGGGACCCTACTATATGGAGGATTTGTATGCCGAAGATCTAAATGTTCCTGAAGATATTGTCACGAACACGACAGGGCAACTGGCATTGAAAATTCCATCTGTTCTTATTCAGAAATATGCAGAAAGCTTTGTCTTCAAAACCAATCACCTAGCTCAGGTACAGGCAGCAGACGCCTTTGTTGATTTTGTCTCATCGGCGGCTTTTACGAATATTCCGTCGAACCAAGTTTCAAATTACTTCATGGTAAAAGATGCCACTCCACAAACATACTTGGACAGTTCAGAAACGATTATTCAAGATATAGCGAGTTGCGATTTCTTCGCTCCGAGCATTTTAGGCTTTACTTACAACGAAAGAGGGCCCGATGTGACAAATTTATGGGTTTTCGTTCCTGTTATATCCAAGCAACGAACGGTTAGCTCCGTATTTGATGTCTTCCCTGCCATTTGGCATGACGGAAAATGGAAGTTTTGCTTGTGGGATGCCACGGAATAACGGAGGAACAGGTGTACAATAAAGGAATTACAATGAAAGCAAAGCTACTGATTTTCAGCACAACATTAGGATTACTTACCATAACAGCATTTTGTTCCAATACAATCAGCATCGGATCAGATACTATAAACGTTGTGTTTGCGGAAATGACACGCCCCGCAATCCGTGAGCAATCCCTTGCCACCTTTTCTTAACCATGAAACACATGAAACTTCATGAAACCTTTCCGTGTTTTCCGTGATTTCCGTGGACAAAATCTTCGCGACTTCGCGTAAACATTCTAAACCATGTGAAAAACTGCGGCCACAAAGAACACAAAGGGCACAAAGGTTGATATTTTCTTCTCGCAGAGAACGCCGAGATCCGCAGAGCTTTTCATGAAGTTTTATGGTTAAAATTTCACCACGGATGCGCGGAGGTTTTGTGTTTTTTGTGGATAAAAAACCTCGACGCAGCCGCCTCAGCCTATCAAAAACTCTGTGCTCTTTGTGAACTTTTTGGCTAAACAATGGTGGTGAAAAATTAAACGTGGATTAAGAGAATTATTCCGAGTCTACCGCCTCGGCGTTCCGACTTTACTCCTTATTCCTCTTGTCCTCGGTGCTCTTCGTTTCTTCACGGTTGCAAGACGCGGTGGACTGAGTGATGGTCTGATAGTTTTCGTCGAGAGCAGCTTGAAGCGAGAGCAGAGCGGCGAGGCGGCGGGCGGTTTCGGTGATGTAACGGACTTCCTCAATGCTGAGACTGCGACCGAGCAGCGGCTTCTCGCGATAGGATAGCCATTTCTCCCGGGCCATCGGTATGCCCAGATAGTCACGCAAGGCGATTTCGGCATCTTTCTCAATGCTTTTGTAATTGCCAATGAAAGCGTATCGCTCGAGATGCTCCTTCTCGACCCGGTTCTCGAATATCTTGAGGTAGGGCCAGTGCTTCGGCGAAGGCGTTACGTATCAGATCATCCGGGATGACGATATTGTACATGCTGTCGACCTCGACTTTTGATGGCCCTTATTTGTAGCAGCCCGCTTTGCCTTGTAGCCCGTTCCGGGCTCGTTGACGTTGAAGCCGATCTGCTTGCGCCTGGGCTCGGGCGCGACCATGAGTTCGTTCAACGCGTCGAAGACAATGCGGAACTGTCCGTCGTATTTCGCCTCCAGCTCGGCCAGTTTCTTGGCGAGTTGTGCGTGGCTGTCAAGCATCTGACGCAGCTTAACGAAGGTGCGCATGATGGCGATGTTCACATCGATGGCGCGTTCGCTGTTCAGCACGGTCGAGAGCATGGCGACGCCTTGTTCGGTGAAGGCCATGGGGGCGTGACGCAGCCCCATTTTATCGGAATTGGAGGTCACAAACTGTGATCTCCAATTCGAAAACTCCTTTCCGATAAGAATAAACATGAAATCGTCGGGGAAGCGGTCGGCATGGCGGCGGACCGCCTGCTTGAGCACCCGTGTCTCAACCCCGTACAACGCGGCAAGGTCACGGTCGAGCATGACTTTGAGCCCGCGTATCAGGTAGATTGACTGCTCTATTCGTTCAACGAGTATCATGGTTCCTTTTTTTGTAGCCATTCCAACATCCAAGCTTTTCTGAGGTATGAAATTTTAGATATCACGCCTTTAAGACTGGCTGTAATCTATCATATTCAAACGCTTGTATGCCATTGGAAATGAGGAGGGGATGTGCAAACACCTGAACCCTGAACTCTGACCCCTTGCTCCTCTACGCGTCAAACTATTTTGATGCGTACCTTGGTTCGGGGAAGGTTTGGCACTTGTGGAGGCACCACGCGATTCATCAGCGACTTTATTGAATCGCACCCCATTTCAATTGACAAGTCGATTCCTTGTTGGCTATTCTACATGCGTATTTAATCAAGGTCGTTTTCACCAATGATCATACAACCATTTTCTATGCATGAGCGGTAGAGGAGGAGCAGAGACTGATACCAATCGTCTTGCCCCAAAAAATCAATGATGAACACGCGTATATCCAGATTGGGTTGCCGAGTCTTGGACAGGTGTCTACAAAAGACGACGAAAACAACCTATAAAGGGATCAGACTTTGTGACAATAATTGTGATCGTTCAGACGATCAGGACTTCATATCATGGACAAAAGAGGCACTCGATCTGATCGAGACAAGCGATCTGAGACGTTTTCGCCGGGTTCAGAAAGAAGTCCGTTATATTGTCAACATCGAACTTCATTCTGGGGGGATGTATATGCGGAGCGTGAAAGCCTGCGATGTTGACTTCGGTCGATATCGTTCGATTACACATCGCGAGTGGGCTTTGCACAGCTATGCAGCTACCATTGTTCATGAAGCCACGCATGGGTTTCTTTTCTCACGAGGCCATGAGTATACGCCCGAGAATCGAGAGCAGGTTGAGCGGATATGTCATGATGAGGGAATCCGCTTCCTTCTCAGAGCAAAACCGGAGTGGAAAGACTTTTTAGATAAACATTATGGTTTTGATCCGAAGCGTTGGCAGCTTTTATGGACGGGCTCTTTCTGGGATAAGACCCTTGTACTCTTAAAACGGATAAGAGAGTCAAAGCACCACGGTAAACAACGACCGGTCTGATACCGCTTCGATTTTTACTGGCGTGTTCGCTATTCAGGACGGTCGAGAGCATGGCGACGCCTTGTTCGGTGAAAACACGGACGTTCTTTGCGTGTTTTATGGTCTCTGAACATGTCACAATTTGTGATATGTTCCGTATCTCCATACGGGTCAATTCAAACATGAAGTCGTCGGGAAAGCGCCGCATGTTGCGTGTAACTGCTTGGTTCAAGGCCCTGGTCTCAACCCCGTACAACGCTCGGGGACACAGTGAAAGAATTTCATCCGCTGAAAGGCGGAAGCATCGCCAGCCATTGATAGTACAACTCCATCAGTTTCCCACCGAAACTGTCGCCATCAAAGACGTCAAATTCAAATCTACTGAGATTGTCGGACATGACGCCTCCAGTAATCCGAGAGCAGTCCCTTGCCAGCTCTTCTTAACCATGAAACACATAAAACTTCATGAAACCTTTCCGCCTGTCACAGGCAGGTATTCTTCCGCGTTTTTCCGTGATTTCCGTGGACAAAATCTTTGCGCCTTCGTGTAAGCATTCTAAACCATGTGTAAAGCTTTTGCCACAAAGAACGCAAAGAGCACAAAGATTAATGTTTTTCGCGCAGAGCGCACTGAGATCCGCAGAGCTTTTCATGAAGTTTCATGCTTTTTATGGTTAAAATTTCACCACA
>JBBRUI010000287.1:0-5823 GCA_038247945.1 Bacteroidota bacterium
ACTTTCCGTCCGGTGACCACGATATTTCCTCGATGTGTGAATCAAATTTCCGGGTGAGGCTCTTCGAGCTGTTCGTTGCTCTGTCGAAGAGAAACAACTCCCATCTGTCTGCTTCAAAGCCGGGTGTTGCTTGTGCACGGTATGCGAGATATCGCCCGTCGGGAGAGTAGCGTGGACAGCCATCCGCCGCACGGTTGGTTGTAATTTGCCGCGGCGCTTTCCCGTCAAGCGGAATGAGCCAGATATCGTAGTTCGTTGTCCATGCTTCTTCGCGTGTGTTGACGGGTGAAGCGGTGTGAGCAATTTCTTTGCTGTCGGGTGAGAATGAAAACTCAACGCCCGAGTTGAACGTTTGCGAGCGGGGAACGCCATCGCGTATTATGGGTGTAACATCAATCGGATTTCCGCCTTCGACGCCCTGCACAAATATATGCTGCCGCTTTCCATCGAGCCATGAATCCCAGTTCTTGTAAAAGAGCTGCGTGAAAACTTTTGCTTTCACGTTGCTCTTTTCGGCGTCAGCCAGCTTCTTCTTGTTCAGCGAGTCGCTGACAGCGAACGGCTTGCTTGAGAATTCCGGATAAACATCCGAGACATACGCAATCATCTTTCCGTCCGGCGACCAGACGGGAGTTGAGGCTTGCGTGGAGATGTTCGTGAACTGTTTTTGCTCGCTGCCATCCGGCTTCATCAACCAGATTTGTGATTCTCCCGAACGTGTCGATTCAAACGCAATCCATTGTCCGCCCGGTGACCAGACCGGATGACGGTCGTGAGCCGGGTGTATCGTAAGCTGTTTTGCGCTACCACCCTCTGCAGTCACGATCCACACGTCGGTCGTGGTTTTGTTCGCTGTGAGATTTGGTGTTGTGATGGTATATGCAACCCACTTGCCGTCCGGTGAAACTGCCGGATCGGAGACGCGTTGGATTTTGAACATGTCCGCGAGCTCAAGCGGGCGTTTGGCCTGAGCAACTAACAGAGAAGTGGAAGTCAACAAAAGTACGGCAAGAATTCTTACATGGCGCATGACTGGTTCTTTTCTGAATTTATTGATGATGCAATTTTGCTTCGACACCCTTGACGATTGTCCCATCTTGCAAATATTTATACAAATCTTTTCCCGGACAGAGCGTTTCGGTGTAATCTTTATGGCCTTTGATTGAATCGACAGACACGTTGTAGCGGTTTGCGAGAAATGCGGTGAGGTTGATGAGGGAATGCAACTGTCGCTCGCTTAAGATCTGGTTCTCGTAATTCCCCATCACACAAATCAGCGCATGGCCCCGGACGTCGTAGTCCGTATTCGTATCGCCCGGAAGATTCATCGAACGTGCTTCGTAAATTATTCCCTTCAGATCAATCATGAAGTGGTAAGGGATATCGATCCACTTTTTTTCGTTGCGGCACCAGACCTGGAACGTTTGCAAATATTTTACCGGATCCTTGTCGGAAGGAAAATCTTCGCCGCCGTGATGAATGGTGATCCTGTTGATCTCGTGCGATGGTAGCGTTCGCTCGCCCGCTTGCTCGACGAGTCGAGTCTTCGACCAGCCCCATTGTTCGCGGGAAACGACTCCTAACTCGGCGGGATACTTGAGTTGAAGGATGTCTCTTGATTCTTCAAGATTTTTGTGAGCACAACCGACAAGCAGCACAAGCAAAAACACAACAGAAATTTTTCCAACCGTGTGGAGCTTCGTGGCTTTGTGTTGAAATCTTCTCATTGCTTCAGAAAGTTTTTCCACATCATCGACTCAACAGGTTTGTTCGTACGCGTATTATATTTTGCGGAAGCTTTTGCTTTGTAGCTTGTCAGTACTTCTCCATCAACATCAAAGTAAATGAGCTGACCGATCGGCATCCCGTGATAAATGCGCACGGGTTGCTTTACGGATATTTCCAACGTCCACGTGTTGCAGAAACCGATATCTCCCTTCCCGGCCGTTGCGTGGATATCGATTCCCAGCCGGCCGATGCTGCTTTTCCCTTCAAGGAAGGGAACGTGTGCGTGGGTTTCCGTATACTCTTCCGTTACGCCGAGATATAAACGGTGGGGAAGCAGAATCAAACCTTCATCCGCAATCTCAAAATGGTCTATCTCGTTATGGAGCTTGGCGTCCAGAATGTCGCTCTTGTACGTCGCCAGGAACTTGGCGAGATGTACGTCGTACGAGTTGGAGCCGAGAAATTTTTTATCGAACGGAGAAATGACAATCGTTCCTTTCTCCATCTCTTCGAGAATTTTCTTATCGGTGAGGATCACGGGCGAGAATTAGTTGTACGAAAATTGAATTCAATGTAGGAAAAATGACGGGAAAAACCATGAGGACATTGTTGACGGGCAGAGGATTTCAGACTATATTTCCATCAATCAAACCTTTATGAAAAAACAATTGGCCAGGAAGCTGCACTTTACGTCCGCATTGGAAGCATCCGACAATAAACTATGGGGTGCTCACGTCGCTGTCCCGGAACACGTCGCTGCAAAACTTATCGTCGGAACTTCGCGGCGCGTTGTATGCATCCTCAACGAGGCGGAAATATTTCAATGTGCTCTCATTCCGCACGGCAACGGCTCATTCGTTATTACAGTGAACAAGAAACTGCGTGATAAGCTGGACTTGAAAATAGGAATGACCGTGGATGTTCGTTTGCAAAAAGATGAAAGCAAATACGGGCTGCCAATGCCCGAAGAGTTTGCAGAACTACTCCGTCAGGACAAAATCGGCAGTCGGCTTTTTTATGCGCTCACGGCGGGAAGACAGCGAACACTCTTATACATCGTCGGAAAAAAGAAAAATCCGGACGCCCGGATTGAATGCGGTATAATCATTCTTGAACATCTCAAAGCAAACAAGGGGACAATACTGTATAAGAAACTGAATGATGCACTGAAAACATCCAATCGTCTACGACTGAGCTTTTAATCATGCGGTTTCATTTGAGAAGCGAGTCTATCCGGCCGGCAAGCAGTTCAGCAATCATGCGGTGTCCCGTCGTATCGAAATGACAAAAGTCGTAATACACTGACTTGCGCGCTTCCAGCGCTTTCGCTCCGTCGATAACTTCCACGTTCAATTTCTCTCCCACCTCACGCATAATTTGGTTGTACTCGCTATCCAGGCGAACCGGATCAGCCCCATGAAGAAAGCGATCGGGGCGCTCGATAATTGAAACGCGAAGAGCATCATCTTGCCGGACTTTCATCCGATACGCCTTCGCGAGATATATGCGGCCAAGAGTCGTGAACAGATTTTTTTCACGGATAGCAATCGATAAGGTCTCGATGGCTGAATCCGGCTGTCCCCGCTCAAGCTGCTGCACTCCACAACGTAAATACTCAGTTTGAATTGGATTGTCGCCGAGAAGAAGAAACAGAGCCGGAACTTTGTTCTGATGCGCGACTTCTGCCATCTCCGTAAGGTTTGCCCGATAATGTTCCGGACTAACACGCGGAACCAGAGAATCCACAACTGCGGGCAGAGTCTTCTCTTCGGAAATTATCTCAACCCTTCGTAAGCCCGACCGCAACGCCCGAAATATGTAACTCTTTTCACACGCCGCAATCCACACTCGCCAACGGGCAAGCTCAAAGGTGTGATGGAAGGTTTCTTTGCTGTCTATCTCGTTCGGGTTTAGAACATATCTTCTATCATTAAAATTGAATGAGATGACGATGAGGTCGGGGTGAACTTGCGGGAAAATTTTCTTGAGCAGGACTTCTCCCTGATACGAAGTATATCCCGGCGCACCGAGGTTGAAGGTCACAGCCTCGGGCAACAGGCTGTCAACAAGCGATGGAAAAATCTTCTCTACCGGACTGTCATTTCCGAACGTGTTGGAATCGCCGATGAAGAGAATTTTTTTTTCCGATCCATCACGGAGCTTGGCTTCATCGCCGGTTAAAAAACCGTACTGATCGAAACTGCGGGGCACGCCGGCAAATGTACTGTTGAATCCCGGTTTTCGTTCCCAACCCAGATCTGGCGAATAGACAAACCAATCCTCCTCTTTTCTCTTCTCCGCATCCACATCGTGCACAAAAACAAAGACGGCTCGGGTGAGAAGTTCGAGAACGGCGAGAGCAATGAGAAGGGACAGAATTCCAGCGAGAAACTTTTTCATTGTTTCGTATTCTTCCATCCCGGGCCGCGAACAACTCGTCCTGATTTGGCTCCTGTATGTTCGCCGCTTTTCAAAACCTGTATGCCATTCACGAACACGTGAACCATTCCTGTGGAGAATTGGTGCGGAACGTTGAATGTTGCGTGGTCGGAAATCCGGGCAGCGTCGAAGACAACAACGTCCGCAAAGTTACCGATTTTCAGGGCGCCCCGTTTCTGTAATTTGAGATTGGAGGCCGGCAGCGATGTGAGTTTCCGAATCGCCTCCTGCAGTGAAATGATCTTCTCGTCCCGCACATACTTGCCGAGCAATCGTGCGAAGTTGCCATATGCTCGCGGATGCGGATTGGATTTCAGGAATACACCTTCCGGGCTTAATGACTCCGCATCCGAGTCGAAGCTCATGTATGGCAGCGCTATCTCTCTCTTCACATTTTCTTCTGACATCAAAAAATAAACTGTGGAAACGCGGCTATCGTCCATCACCACCAAATCCATTGCGGTTTCCTCGGGAGATTTGTTGCGGAGTTTTGAAACCTCTGCTAATGTTTTCCCTGTCAGGTACTTCAAGGAGTCTTGCTTGAATCCTACGAGCAATACCTTGTCCGCAGAACCCGCAGCCAGATACAAACTTTCCCATTCATTCGTCGCGGTTCGCATTTCTTTTAACACGCGACTTCTGATTGCCGGATTTTGCAGGCGCTTTTTCCATTCTTGTAATCCACCTTCCTGCACCCACGGCGGCATTGCAGCATCCAGTCCGGTTGCGCCCGCGGTGTAGGTGTACATATCTGTCGTGATGTGCAATCCCTCTGCACGAGCAGCCTCAATTTTTTTGATGAGAGAATCGAGCTTGTTCCAATTGGATTTACCTGCCGCTTTCAGGTGATAAATCTCGGCGGGAATATTCGCTTCTCTGGCAATCTGCAAAAGCTCATCGGTTGCTTCGAGCAATCGGTTGCCTTCGCTCCGCATATGCGAGATGTACATGCCGGAGTACATCGAAGCAACTTTGCACAGTTCTATCAACTCTTCCGTCTTCGCGTAAAACGCCGGAGCGTAGATGAGTGATGAGCCCACCCCCAGCGCGCCTTCTTCCATCGCCTGGCGCACGAGTGAACGCATTCTCTCAAGTTCCTGCAAAGTAGGCGGACGGTTCGCGTAACCAAGTTCATGAATGCGAACAGTCGTCGCACCGACAAACGAAGCGATATTGGTTGATACGCCTTTCTTCTCCAAAAATTCCAGGTACTCGCCGAGTGTTGTCCAAGTGATTTCGTACTTGATGTCGCCTTGCATCTCGCGCATCATCTTCTTCATCTCCTCGTTCAGCGGGCCCATCGATTCGCCTTCGCCGAAGATTTCCAACGTTACGCCCTGCCGTATATCGCTTTGCGACCTGCCGTCTTCAATCAAGGATTCATTTGCCCAACTGAGCATGTTGATAAATCCTGGCGCAACAGCCATGCCGTTCGCGTCGATTTCTGCTTCACCTTTTGCGCTGCTTAGGTTTCCGATTGCTGCAATTGTATCTGCGTCAATCGCAACATCTCCGACAAACGGCGCTTCGCCGCTGCCGTTGTAAATTGTGCCGTTGCGGATGATGAGGTCGTGCGTGCTATTGCGAGAGCACCCAATGAACGTCAATCCAAGCAGGAGTAATAGAATAAGGCAGGGACGAGGTGTTGAATTCAAA
>JBBRUI010000288.1:0-5804 GCA_038247945.1 Bacteroidota bacterium
GATGTCTTGAAGAGCGTGGAGAACTTCGACTCCCTGTCGATAGGCGGTGGCACCGGAACAATTCTGGACTTTGGATTCAAAGAGAACGGTGGCAGCCAAGGAAACTCATTGAACGATAACCCTCGCTTCGCAGGCGAAAGTGATGAAGACTTTGTGCTGGATGGTGGAGGATATGAGGAAATCATAGCAGAAAAGTCGCGTCCACTTAAGTTTCTCATGACGAATAGTGCCGGAATATCCTCCGTTGCCGGGAACATCGCTTTCCGTCGCAACTCCTCACTTGTTTCGGTGCCAATCACACTAAGCGATTCTTCCAATATGCAACTGGTCTGGTCAGACTCCGTCCAGCTTGACTATATCAATTTAGGTCGAGTGAAATCAGAAAATCTTTCCATCCATGATCTACCTCTTCAGCAAGCGCTCTACGACGGCTACCTTTCAGTTCTTGAAAAACTTGGGTCATCAGACAGCGTTCATGCAGAGTTGGCACCGGTGCACTTTATTGAATTACGTTTTGCCCTTCCTCCACATTTGCAAACCGGCAAAAAGCGCACTTTCTTTCTCGTTTCCAAAGGGCGATACAAGCGTATGCCCGACAGTGCGGCCGCCTCGCTGACAAAAGAGGGAAGCATTGAACCGGAGATTCCCAAAGTGCTCGCTCTTCAACAGAATTACCCTAATCCTTTCAATCCCTCCACGACTATTAGAGTTGATTTACCGGAACCCGAACATGTGACGCTGGTTGTGTATGACATTCTCGGTAGAGAAGTTGCAGTACTGCGGGAAGGCCCGCTGCCGGCTGGCTATCACAATGTCACATGGGATGGGAAGAACAGCAGAGGGGTAGCAGTGAATTCTGGAGTATATTTCATCCGGCTGCGAGTTGATGGTGGTGATGGAAGCACAAAGCTGTTAGCAACGAAGAAGGCTCTACTGACAAAGTAGGGCTCTTCCAGATACAGAGTTGGCGGTTCGCCCGCGTAGTACTTTTACGCGGGCGATTGCATTTTTACTTCAACCGCACGAACGGACGCAACTGCTCAATTTTTTTCTTGCCAATCCCTTTCACTTTTAACAGATCATCAACAGACGCAAAGGATCCGCGGCTTGACCGGTACTCGATGATGCGGTCAGCATACGAGGGTCCGATGCCCGGCAGACTCATTAACTGGCTTCTGCTCGCTGAGTTTATATTGACGATTTGATTTGTTTTGCGTGGCGCCTTGACCGTTGCTGTACGCGAAGAGAGGGGAGAAGAAGAAGTCGGCTGAGTTTTTCCCCTTGCACTGTAAATGCTGTCACTGCGTGCGTAATCAAATTGTTTTTGGGGAGGCCGCGATTGATTGGATTGAAACCAACGAATTCCCACACCAACCAGGAATGTTGCCGTGAGTATCAGAACCGCGAGGGCCTCTTTGCGGCTGAAGCCGATCTTTTGTTGCAGTATTTCAAGTAAACGCATGGATGGGTCAAAAGTAAAAATACTTTACAGTTGAACCGCCAAGCGCCTGGCAGATATTAGGAGAACGTTTTCTTCACCCGCTCGAAAAAACTTTTCTCCGAATGGGCGGACTTGTCGCCTTCTTTGGGACTGATGTTTTCTGACTCCGAGAGGTCTTTCAGCAGATTGCGGTCCTCGCCGTTGATCTTCGTCGGCACCCAGATGTTTACACGCACGAGCTGATCGCCTCGTCCATAGCTGTTAAGGTGAGGGATTCCTTTCTCCCGCATCCGGAGAATCCGGCCGGACTGTGTGCCGGGTTCTATTTTGAGCTTAGCCCGGCCGTTGAGTGTTGGGACTTCAATTTCCGCTCCGAGAGCAGCCTCGGGAAAAGTCACAAGCAAGTCCAGCACCACGTCATCGTTGTTGCGGGTGAAAACATCGTGCGGTTCGACATCCATGATCACGATGACGTCACCAGCATGGCCGCCTCGTAAACCCGCATTTCCCTCGCCGCGCAAAGAAATGTAATTTCCCTCGGTGACTCCTGCGGGAATCTGGACTTTAACAGTTGCCTCGCTCTGCACACGTCCGTCGCCTTTGCACGTGAGGCACGGATCTTTAACAATTTTTCCTTCGCCGCCGCAGTTAGCGCATGCGGAAATGTTGACGAACTGTCCGAACACGGATCGCGAGACCTGTCGGAGTTCACCGGTACCACTGCACACCGGGCACGTAATGCGCGAACTGGCAGACTTTGCCCCGCTTCCGCGGCACGTTTCGCAGATTATATGCTTTTTTATTTTGAGTTTCTTTTCAACACCCGCGGCAATTTCTTCGAGCGTCACCTTGAGGCGCAGCTTAAGATCGGAGCCCGGCTGTCCGACTTGCGTTTGCCGTTTCCGCTGTCCGCCGGCTCCGCGTCCGAACATCTCATCGAATACCGAGCCGCCAAATCCGCCACTCTGCCCGAAAATATCTCCGAACGTCGAGAAAATATCATCGACATTTGTAAATGGACGGAAGTCTGTTCCCCGCATTCCTTCGTGCCCGAATTGGTCGTAGCGTCGCCGCTTCTCAGGATCGCTGAGCACTTCATACGCTTCTGCTGCTTCTTTGAACTTGTCTTCGGCTTGCTTGTTGCCCGGGTTTCTATCGGGGTGAAACTGGAGGGCCATCTTGCGGTATGATTTCTTTATCTCCTCCTGTGACGCTTTTCGTTCAACACCTAAAATCTCATAAAAATCTCGTTTGGTCATTATGCCTTCATCTCTTCCTGATTCGTTGTCTCGTCCGTCTCTGCCATAGGAGACATCGAGACGATAACTTTTGCATGTTTCAACACTTTGTTATTCAGTTTGTAGCCGCGTTCTACCTCTTCGATGACGGTGTGCGGAGGTACATCGTCTTTCGGTATTTGAAGGAGTGCATCATGATAATCGACATCGAAAGGTTTTCCGACAGAATCGAAAGGCGCGAGCCCCTGCATCTCGAGGACCCTTGCGAATTTGTTTTGGATAAGTTCCACTCCTTTATAAAAGGAATCGTAATCCTTTTTGTCTGCTCCTGCTTTCAATGAGCGGACAAAATCACTGAGAATGGGAAGAAGGGAGAGGATCAACCCCTCATTGGCATTTCTGATATAATTTCCGATTTCCGATTCTGTCCGTCGCTTGTAATTCTCGAACTCCGCCGCCTTCCGCAAAAACATATCCTTGTTGGAGTCGGCCAGCTTCTGCAATTCTTCCACCTTCTGACGTAGTTGATCAACTTCGGATGTTGATTCCGGTTGGGTCGTTGCCTGATCGGTCGTGTCCGCGGCTTCCGCTTGTTCTTCGTCTTCTCTTGTCTCGTCTGCCATTATTATTTGTATGTGGTTGAAAACATATTTGAAATTGTTTGAGCTACATAATCCACGAGGGGAATTGTTCGGGCGTAGTTCATTCTTGTAGGCCCGATTACTCCGACGGAACCTGTTACATTCCCTACGGAATATGTTGCCGTGATAACGCTGTAATCTTTCAACTTTTCGTCTTCGTTCTCCTGGCCGATAGTAACTTTGAGACCTTCGGGATGAGCATTTTTTTCCAAAACGTGGATGATGATCTCTTCGTTGTTGATGAGCTCGATAACGCTGCGGAAATTTTTTGGATTGTCGAATTCGGGATGCTCAACAAGGGTATCGGTTCCCGAAATATGGACTTTGTCCGTTTTGTTTGGAACGAAGAGCTTATCCACTGAATCAATGAAGAGACGGATCAAGCCGCTGTCTTCAGATTGCACATCCCGTACTCTATCCTCGAACGATTCCCGGATCTGGTCCATGGTCAGCCCCGAAAGACGTTCGTTGAGAAATCTCGCCAGGCCGTCCAGCTTCTCGCGTGAAATTTCACTCTCAACATCCATCATCAACGTGCGAACCAGGCCGCGTTGAATTGAGATGATGACCATGAGCCGCGTACTGTTGATTTGAACCAGCTCAAGCTTCTCGAAAATTCCCCGCCGTAAGTAGGGAGATGTTACAACGCATAACTGATGAGAGATTTTACTTAAAAGCTTTGAAGATTGTTTGAAAATCTCATCTGCATCATCAACCGCGTTCAGGTTATTCAGGATCTGCGTTTGATCCGTCTCGGAGATGTTTTCCCGCTGCATAAGAGAATTAAGATAGAATCTGTACCCAAGGTCTGTAGGAATTCTGCCCGCCGACGTGTGGGGATGGTTGATGTATCCCAGATATTCGAGATCGGACATGACGTTGCGAATCGTGGCGGCGCTTAACCCCAAATCACTCTCATGCACGCGGGAGATGTAGCGAGAACCCACCGGTATCGCCGATTCGATAAAATCGTGCACCACATGCCGGAGAACGGTTCTTTCCCGATCAGTTAATTCGACAGCCATTTCTTAATCAATGCTCAGAAAATTGACGAAAATACTGTAAAATTATAACCATTATGCGAGTTTATGTCAAGGTAAGGAATTCTGGCAGGAAGGCGAAAGGCAGCGCCTCTGGTAGTGTCTCAGTTTACGAACCGTAGTCATTCCGTCCCGACAAGTCGGGATGTTCGGAATCTGAACTGGCAAAAATCTGATTGGATGCTGAATAAGAGCATTTTCCCGAAGGGATTCCTTCGGAACAGCATGACATGTTTCGCGATGAGCGCCGTATTAATTTTGAAACTGAGACACTGCCTGTCTCTTGCATCCGGCAAAAGGCGCTCTCAGGGAGTACGCTCCTTACTTTATTCGAACGGTAACGGCTTGGGAGACTGAATATCCCGAACTCAAACCGTAGGCTTTTGCCTGAATAATGTGAAACGTATTTGAAGGAAGCGACGATGTATTCCAATCAAATTCCCAGGGTGGAGTGGAGCGGACACCGGAGAGTTGTCCGTTAACATAAAACTCTACCTTAACCACTTTGTCAATTGCCGATGCATCGACGCTCACTGAAGTCATCCCCTCGATAACGGAATCGTTTCTGGGATTGACGATTGCAAGCTCTGAGCCGGCCGGTGGTACCTGTGTGTTTGTGGAATGGTCGCACCCGAGCAACCCCAACGCGGTGAGCAGCATGATGATACTGAATGTTCTCTTCATCCTCATTTCTCCTTTGATGGTTCACTGTAATATTCTTGAGATTGAAAGTTGCAAAACCCTTGCCACTTTTTTTCATTCAATATTGCGTTGGATTCGTAATGTTCCTTTTTCAGAAAGAGAAAAAATGACATTCATCTGTAAAGATTGTGTCAACGAAGAAGCTTCATGGGTGTCCATGCGGATTTTCTGTCTGAGAACGCCATTACATCTTGCAATGTGTGACTGTTGCCGTCAACTGTGCGGCCACAATCCTTTCGGAAATGTCTACTTCTATCGGATGACCGCAGGCAAATTCACGGCGATGAAAAAATTGATGCTGTTGAAGTAAGAACTTTGTTTGTAGGATGACATTACAGCCCCGGTTCCGCCACTTGCGGGATCGGGGCTTTCTGTTTTTTCCTCGAACAGATTTCATGAAGAATTTCCTTGCTCTTGGAACGCCTTTCGGGTATCTGATGAAATTTCTCGACCTGTGGTTGAGAAAATAAAGAAATGACTATCCGGATCAGCAGAGGATGTTGAAGGAAGGCAGAAGGAATGGGTTCAGCTGATGGAAGAGATCCTTGAGTTCCCGTTTCCGTTGAGGAGCGACGTGTGGTGACTCGAGCACGCGTTGCACCGGAGTTTTTGGCGAGTCATACGTTTTGATGGTGCGAGACTTGATGCGTTGTTTGGCGGTGAGTTTGACTGACGGGAGAAAGAAGTTCATGAGCAGACGCCATTCGTTGGTGTAGAGGTCGTTGAGGAGCGGCACGATGGC
>JBBRUI010000289.1:0-5794 GCA_038247945.1 Bacteroidota bacterium
CAATCAGGATGTAACCAAGTCCGGGCTCGATAATGTATTTCCATACTCCCTCAAAAAAATATCTCGGCTGCGCCGGAACGCCCAGACGTTTTCGTGTCATCACCTGCAGGTTGTAGAACTTCAGAAGATCTTCCCGCGTTGTCCCTTCCCGCACAACCACGCCTTCTTTCTCCGCCTTCACTAACGAGCGCAAGAGAGACTGCTTATGGAATTTGGAACGAACGACGTTGGGATCTTTTTGCAAGCCCAATAGATGCGTGACAAATGGTTCTTCGTAAAACATGTTCTGCGAAAGGGGAATGTTCCACCGGATCTCAATCTTTGGCGTCTCAACTCCCTGCTTACCTTTCAAAAAGGTCATCAACTTCGCAACGCTTTCCGGATCGCCAGCGGGGAGTAACGGCTGACAATGATCGGAGAACGGCAGCGAGACCCATCTCTTGCCGAGAATAGAACTCCGCACGTCGGCAAACGGAATTCCCGCGGTGATCTTGCTTCCCGTTCTTGAACAGACTGCGAAGATCCTGTATCCGTACACGTCGCGCAACATTCGCAGCCACGAAGGATGATGAAACACGCCCGCATCGGGATGAGTGTTGATAAAAGAAACCCATTCTTCCGAGACACACGGATCTATAATTTCAACTTCGTTCGTCATTGTGTTGAGGTCAGATCGTGTATCATTGTTAAGTAGCGCTTCGCCATAATGTTCCAGTTGTATTCCGTATTGAATTTTCGTAACCCGTTCACCCGCGTGGCGAGCAACGACCGATCATTATAGATCGAACGAATCGTGGCAGCAAGCGAATCTGCATTATCCGTCTCATAAAAAAAAGCGGACGATTCATCAAAATACCGCTTCAAAATCTGAAGCCGGGGTGCGATTGTCGGGATTTCCATCGCCGCATACTCCAACATCTTCACGGGCAACATGTAATTTTTTTTTCGTTCTGTATCGCCTTGATTCCCAATTATGCCCACGTGAACTTTCCTCAGGACTTCGGGCAGCTTTTCCACTTCGGTGAACGGCCGGAAGTCGATCATGCCAGAGACGTTTTTTTCCACTGCCCGGCGTTTCATCGCGTCCAGATCATCGCCTTCACCAACGCAAAGAAACCGGAGGCCGGAACAATCTTTTTTCAGCAAACTCAGAGCATCAACGATCAGAAAAACTCCAAGCCGTTTTGCCACAGTGCCGTGATATCCGAGCCAGAGTTCCTGCCCATTTGATCCCCGGGCAAGCGGCTTGAAATATTTCGTATTGCCAACATTGTAAATCAGCTCGATTTTATTTTTCGGGATACCATGTTCCACCAACACTTCTTTGTGCATCACGTTTGTTGTAATGACTTTGTTGGAACATGCTGCCGAAAGCAATTCCTCCCCCACAAACAGCTTGACCGGGAACTGGTCCAGATCATATCCGAACTTCGTTGCGTACGCTTCGGGCATTGTATCATGGACATCGAGAATCACTTTTGTTCCGAACAGCTTGAATGGAAGTCCGATGAGCGCAAGAATATCCGGCATATTGTGCGTGTGAATAACATCGTAACGACCTTGAAGAGAATGAAAAAACAAATGCGCCATTGCCTGAATCATGAACCTGGCGGGCCCGAAAATATTACCCAGCTTGCTTTCCCCCTTGTATTTTAATGCAAGATGGTTGACGAGCAGATTTCCCTCCCGCGAGATACCGATGGGGTTTCCCAAAGCAAACACATCGACCTGCGCGCCCGCATCCAGCAATGCATCGACGTAATTTTTGATCCGCGCATCGGTGAAGTAATTCGCATAAGCGACCATCGCGACTTTTAACGTACGTTTCCTCATGCGAACACTGTGTTCCATATTTCAATTGAAAGAAGCAGAAAGAGTATTCGCTGATGATCTGATTTGCCCGAATTGTGTTCGCGCTGCAACTGACGCACGTATCCGATGTTGAGCATGGTGCGGGAAATCGAATCGGGCTTCTCCACCAGCGATGTCAACGTTTGGTCGAGGTTTCGTTTCATCCACACATTCATCGCCTCGTTGAATCCGACCTTGCGACGATGCACAACGGACTGCGGCAGCCACTGCTCGCATACTTTTTTGTGGATGACTTTGTTCTTGAAATTACGAACCTTGAACGACCCCGGAATGGATTCCGCAATCTTCATGACTTCCAGATCGAGGAAGGGGACACGCATTTCCACACTTGCAGCCATTCCCATCTTGTCGCCGCACAACAACAGGTTGTCGGAAAGCGATGTGCGGGCATCAATGTATGTCATCTTTTCAAGGCGGGTGCCGTGCGGCGCACGGGCGACCTGGGTCCGGATATAATCCGTGAGGATATGCGGCGAGCTACGCACCGCAAAATCCGGACTAAATAACTCACGCCGCATCGCGGGTGTCGTGATGCTGTAGGTGCTCAACATCTGGTCGATCTCGTTGTCGTAGGATAAACTATCGATCATCCGGCCGGGCGACTCGTTACCGCGAAAGAACGGCAAGAGAGCACACCCTAACGGTTGCACCATTGACGATGGGATCCATTGCAAGTACCGGCTGTATTGCGCAGCGAGATGCCGGCTGTACCCGCCAAATGGCTCATCGGCTCCCTGCCCACTGAGAAGCACTTTTACTTTTTCCCGCGCAAGTTTCGCAACGAAATAATATGCAGCAGCCGATTCGTTGCCGATAGGCTCCTCGAGATGCCACATATATTTTTGCATGAAGCTGATGTAGTCATCCTGCGTAACTTGTCGCCCCGAAAAATCTGCGTTAAATATCCCGGCTGCTTGTCGTGCTGCATCCAGCTCGTCGTCACGTTTATCTGCGCCTTCAAACCCAACGGTAAAAGTGTGGACGCGGGCTTCTTCTTTACTCATCAGGGCCAGCAATGTGTTTGAGTCGACTCCCCCGCTGAGCGAAAGTCCGATTGGGGTATCACTCACCATCTGGCGCTTCACCGCCTGCGGATAGACCGTTTGCAATTCTTCAATCCAATTCTGCTCGCTTCTCGAATGATCTACCTCAGGAGCCATATTCCAGTAACAGTTGATGTGAACACCCTCGTTGTTCACAATCATGTACGACGAAGGGGGAAGTTTCCGGATACTCTTGAGGAGTGTCCAGGGAGACGGCGTGTGGCGGAGCGTTAGGCAAAAATGCAAGGCATCATAGTCGATGGCGCGTGAAACGGTTGTGTCGCACAAGAGCGCCTTCAGCTCCGACGCAAAAGAAAATATCCGGCCGTTGTCGTGATAATACAGCGGCTTCACTCCGAAGTGATCGCGGGCCACGTACAGCGATTGCTTTTTTTCATCCCAGATTCCGAAAGCGAAGATGCCGTTAAATTTGTTTGCGCACTCAACGCCCCATTCTTCATATGCATGGATGATTACTTCAGTATCGCTCGCGGTTTTAAACCGATGTCCCCGGACTTTAAGTTGTTCTCTCAACTCCCGGTAATTATAAATCTCCCCATTGAACGTTATCCACACTGTTCCGTCTTCATTGCACATCGGCTGGTCGCCGGTGTTAAGATCGATGATGGAAAGCCGGCGATGGCCGAACCCAAGCATTCTGTCTTCTGAAATGTAGTAACCGTGGCCATCGGGACCCCGATGAGCGATACTCTCCGTCATTTTTTCCAGAAGTGGTTTATCGACCGGCTGACGTGTTGCATATGAAAAAATTCCGACGATACCGCACATTATAATTTGCCTTCCAGTTTCAACGCCGCTTCGGTTGCATCAACAAGCTGATCGATGGTCAACACGTCGATCAACCCTTTTGCGCGCTGTTCCGAACAATACTTAAGCAATGGAAATAACAGCCCATTCATCTGATCAAGTGGTAATGATGGATGGAACCATATATGGGCGGAGAGTTTTGTTTCCGCAGCCTTATCGACAAACTTTTTCAAGCGTTCAAGTCGTTCTTCGAAATCCCACCCGCTGCCTTCAAGGTCAATCGGAGTTGAATCGGGAATATCCCACATCCCATCCGAACGTTTGATTGGCAGACTGATTTCTGCCCGGTCAACCGGGAATGAGCGCACGTTTCTAAAACCTTTTTTGGCGAGCGCCTCAAAGTTTCCGACATCATTTCCGGGGAAGACCCACGTTTTCGGTGTTATCCCGAAAGGTTTCATCGCATTCAAGCATGCATCAATCTTGCTCTCCGCGACATCGGGCGTACAGTAGGGCCCTAATCCGCCATGCGAAAAACTATGACTGCCAATTTCATGCTTTACTTTGGCGTCCAGAATCTGCGCAATCAAATCGGGCGCGTACCACGCGGGATCGCGATGATAGTCCGAGCACGGATCGACCTGATACCAATCTCCGGATGAAAACTTCCAGTAATTGTTTTCGAAATGGGGCAAGTGCACCAGTTGGGGGTGCGCGATGCCGTTTCCGTCACGTTCACATTTTTCAAGAAACAAATGTCCGACCGTTGCCCACGTCGCGGGAATTTCATATTCGTCCATCTTTGCAAGAATAATCGGAACGTGTGCTCGCTCGCGCAATCCGATTGTTATGGCGTCCTCCCGTGTCATCCCCTTTGCATACGCCCAACCCCACGCAAGTTCGAAGTCGATGGAAAACGTTACGGCTCCACGTTCCAGCCCTCGTGTAGGATGAACGTTGACATCGTGATGAACATGCGGCCGATTGGAATATTTGAACACAAGCTCGGACGCGAGAACCTTCAACTTTTGTGGTAAATGACGATAGAGATTGGAGCGCGATTCGGAGAATAGTGTCTTGACGGACGACTCGGGGTTTTCCGTTTTGTCCTTCAACCCAATACCATTTGCGCGAAGAAATATACCAAGCATGCTCAGCGAATAAGAATTAATCAATCCCGGTGCCAATCTCATATTCCCTCCGCAACAAGCACAGAAGGGTTATTAGTTTTCACTTCGTTGTTTTGCGGCCCGCTGTTTTGTTTTGCCATTGTATCATAGATGCGCTCAAGCTCCTGCGTCTTTGTCCGGACATCCAGGTTCTGCAATGCATGCCGGGCTGCAGCCTGACCCAGGGTTCTTCGTAATTCTTCGTTCTCAAATAGCTCGATGAGAGACGTGGTAATACCGCCTACATTTTTTTCTTCTAAAAGAATTCCATGCTTTCCATTAGTAATGACTTCGGGAATCCCTGCGTGTTGCGTTGCGATAACCGGCAGGCCGGATGCCATGGCTTCGACAATCGTTCCGGGTATACCCTCTTTGTCATTGTCCTGCTGGGTTGTGCTGAAGTGGACGAACACGTCCGCGTTCCAATAGTATTGCAGAAAGTCAGAACCAAGATGAGGCACGTAACCGGCAAAGTGAACACGGTCGGTTAATCCCTGCTCTTGTGTGGTCTTTACGCATTCATCCATAAGCGGACCCTTGCCAACAAGCGTCAGGCGTGCATCAATGTCGGGGCGTTGATGCCGGAGTTCTCCCAACGACCGAATAAGATGATGCTGACCTTTTTTTCTCTCCAGTGTGCCGACGCAGAGAATGTTGTATGACTGTTTTATTTTGTAGCTTCGGCTCTCGCACCGGAACCTGGTTGCATTGATTCCATGATAATGCACGGTGACTTTTTCTTCCGGTGCGCCTAATGCAATCGCGTCGCGTTTCATATCCTCCGACATCGCCAGAAAACAATCCATCGTCTCGAACGCTCGCTTCAGGTACACCTTGCCGAGTCCGCCTAATATTTTTGGAAACGACGACACGTCATATCCGTACAGTGAAACTATTGTGGGAACGCCAAGCTTTTTATATAACGGTGCGAAGAACGCGGCA
>JBBRUI010000290.1:0-5715 GCA_038247945.1 Bacteroidota bacterium
ACAAGAGTTTTATTGTACACTCTCTTGAATTCAAGACTTATACCGCCGAAGTTTATAAGCAATCCGTCAGCAATGTTGTATGCTTCAAGATAATTGATTGCTTGCGCTTTGTGGACGTCTTCCAACTTCTCGATCGCTTTCAGTTCCACCATTACCTTACCTTCGACAAAAAAATCAACTCTCCGTGTGCCGATGGATTGTTCCCGGTAACTCAATTCCATTTCTTTCTCTCTTTCGAAGCCCAATCCCTGATATGCAAACTCAATCGCTAATGCTCTCTGGTAAATTACTTCCTGAAATCCATTCCCCAATGTCCGATGAACCTGCATCGCGCATCCAATTATTTTATGTGTCAACTCATTAATCGTGTCCATCCTTTAATCCCTCAAATCGTGTTCAGACTTCCACCTCCCCTGAGATCAGCTTTGGCAACAGCAGGTCACGCGTGCGGCGGAGGTTTTCGTTCTTTATGGAAAGCGAATGCGTCAATCGAAACATTGGTTGCACTACTTCATCAAAAGTTTTGAGTGTCTCTGAATTAGGTTGCGCGATGAAGAATTTCTCAAAACATTTCTCCTGCACACGTTGTCTACCCGTCGCACCAGACATACTCTTGATCGCATTATCCCTGAACTCATTTGTTCGTGCCATCAGGTACACATATTCGGGCGTCAGTGTTCTTGACCTTAGAACGATGAACTCGGTTGATCCAAAAGCAACATCGTCATCCGATTTCAAAAACTGGACGAAGCCTGTCTTGCCATTTTCCAGACATGGAGTTATCCGCGCAAACAGTGTGTCACCATTCTTGAATTTTGACCCACCGTTGCCATCCTTCAATTCAACATCATTTATCAGCATCGAGTTGTTCGCAAGGCTCGCCATAGATACAAAGGGCTTTTGCCCCTCTTTGGGAACAGTAGTCTTCGGGCTAATAAAAACTGATTCCACTACCGATCTTACGTCCCAACCCTTCGGAAACTTATCTTTTCCCGTCAGCTTCTGTTCTTCGGCTGTTGCTTTGCGCAGCTCAACGCCGGGCGCACCCGCCTTCGTGCCAAGCACTCCGGCGGGCGTACGGAATTCCACAAACAACTCGCGGTAAATTGCCTGCGCCATTTCTTCGAGTATTTTGATGCGGCGTGTGTTGTTTTCAATCAGGTCGTCGTAAGCGGAGAGGATGGAGGCGATTTTGCGCTGCGAGTCAAGTTCTGGCAAGTCCAACTTTTCTGTCTCAGAAAAAACGGTGTACTGGAACCTCGCGACTCCCGTATGTTGTGTGTGATATTTTTTCAAGACACCATTGGAATACATGTGTTGGAGTTTCCAAAAAATGAACTCCGGGTCTGCCTTGGTGCCATCTATGCGAATGAAGCGGCTAAAACTCGCACACGTTAACGGTAAGTCTGATTTCTGCAAGAGGGAATCCTTGATAAAAAGTGAACGACCTGTTGGGCGGTCTTTTCCACCTCCTGCAGTCTCGAACACAATGTCATGAGGTCTGAGTGTTTTCCGTTCCGCGATGCGTCCAGCAATATGCCGCGCCGGTACTTCGTCAATCACCCCTATTCGCACGTCATCAAAGTCCGCTCCCCTAATTGCCAGCATTTGAACGCTATCTTCAAATGGTTCTCCCTTTCCCCATTCCCCGTCTTTTGACTCTTCAATCAAGGATTTGAAAATCATTCTCATGTGCTGGTGGCATCAATAATCTGAGATACGTTTTCCGCAATCCTCTCCACCAACTCTCTCGCCTCAACATTCAGCACTTCAAGTTCTTCGTTCATCGAATCTTTCGCAGTCTCTTATTCGCACCGGCAAGGTCGAACGCTTCCGGGTCGAACGTGCCGCCAATCCATTCAAGCATTGTTTCATGGTCCTCGTGGTCGGGGTCGCTTATGGCTTCAAGGAAATGTGCATAGCCGCCCATGCCACCGCAGTCTTCCGGCGGACATGACATTGCCCCGCCGAGACATACGGGGTACTTTACATCCGGCTCCGGCTGAAGAATTTTTTCCACAACAATCATGTGCTGCCATCCATCACCGAAGTCGTAGATGTAGGTGAAGTTCGTCCCCGGTTCAAACACGACCTGGGACAATTTTGTCTTCGATGCGTCTTTCATCGTACCTCCATAATCCGGATGCGGTTCGCCATAGGAAACCTTACCAATAATGAATTCGTGGAGGTGGCAATTCTCCCAGCCCATCACCACCTGCAATATCTTGTGAAGCTTTGCAAGTTTTGTGTCAGCGTGTACCTGAATTCTTCTCCAGATCAATGGTGTGCTTCCCATAAGTGATACTTTGAGCTGGTAGATTGTCTCTTGCTGAAGAGTCTTTGTCGTCGGCATAGTCATCTCATAAATTTAAGAGTGATGTAACATTCTCGGCGATCCGTCCTTCCAACTCTCTCGCCTCCGCATTCAATACTTCAAGTTCTTCGTTCAATTCTTCCAATCGCTCTGCAAAAACAAAATCATCGGCAGCACGCTCGGTCACGCCAACATAGCGTCCGGGGTTAAGGCTCCATCCTTGTGCTTCAATCTCTTTGAGCGTCGCAACTCTGCAAAGTCCGGCAATGTCGAGGTATTTGCCCTTGGGGAAATGTTTGGGTAAAAGACCCTCACCCCCGTCCCCTCTCCCATTGGTCGACGACTCGACTCGTGGAGGAGAGGGGTGTCCCGATGTTCCGACGGAGTCGGAATGTCGGGACGGGGTGAGGGCTTCACCTCTGTACAACCGCACGATGCCTGCGATGAAATCGATCTGCTCAGGTGTGAAGTCACGATGTGCACGATCAATCTGTTGGAAGATATGCCGAGCATCGATGAAGAGTACTTTGTCTTTTCTCCATGAGATGTTCTCCCTCTCCCTTTGGTCGATGACTCGACTCGTCGAGGAGAGGGCCGGGGTGAGGGAGCCGGGCTTAGTTGGTGTGAGGGTCTTTCTCTTGTCGAAGAACCAGAGCGTGCATGGCAGCGTAACGGTGTAAAAGAAATTTGCACTGATGGAGATGACGACATCAACAGCGTTGGACTCGATAAGCTGCTTGCGAATCTCCAGCTCCGATGCACGGGCATCTGCGGCGGAGTTTGCCATCACGAACCCGGCACGTCCCTTTTCACTGAGCGTGCTGTAGAATATTTGTATCCAGAGATAGTTGGCGTTATCGGTCTTCGGCATACCGAACGGGAAGCGGGGATCGTCCTTGATGCGCTCCTTGTCCACGCGGTCCACGTTGAACGGCGGATTTGCCATCACGAAATCAACCTTGCCTATAACCTCCCTTCTCCCTTTGGGAGAGGGGTTGGGGGTGAGGGTACTCTTGTGAACGTCGTCGTAGTATGTATTGCCTTCCTTCACGTCGCCCGAAAGCCCATGTACGGCAAGGTTCATTTTGCAAAGCCGCACCGTTTCGCCAACGCGCTCCTCACCGAAAATACTAATCTCGCTCATCGCATTTCCCCCTCTCCCTTTGGGAGAGGGGCCAGGGGTGAGGGATCTATGCGCCTCCACAAAGCGGGCGCTCTGCACAAACATGCCGCCCGAACCACACGCAGGATCGTAGATGCGCCCGTGATATGGCTCGATCACTTCCACAATCAGCTTCACGATGGATGTCGGCGTAAAAAACTCGCCGCCTTTTTGTCCTTCGGTCATCGCAAACTCGCCGAGGAAGTACTCGTAGATCTTACCGAAGGCATCGCCCTCGATATCCATCGGGATAGAGTTGAAGGTTTTAAGCAATTCGATCAGCGTTTTCTTTTCGAGATTCTGGTATGTCTTCGGCAGCACGTCGCGCAGGTCTTCGTTCTCCGCTTCAATCGCACGCATGGCATCGTTGATTGCCTTGCCGATGTCTGAGCCTTCAGGCCGGTTGATGAGCCATGAGAACCGGGATTTCTCGGGAAGATAGAGAACGCCTTTCGCCTGATAATCGGTTTTGCCAATAGCTCTGCGTCCTGTGGATTTGCCCGTGAATTCCTTCTCTGCCACAGCGAACTTATGGTCGGCGTAACGGAGGAAGATCAAGCCGAGCACCGGCACGGAATACTCAGATGATTTCAGCTTTGAGTTGGCGCGCAGTTCGTCCGCAGCGGCCCAGAGTTTCTTTTCGATGTCGTTGGTCATGATTACCTAATATAAATAGCACCGCCCTCAAAAGAGGACATATGCTCATTCAAGGCATGCTTTCTGGATCGTTATGGTCTGATCATCATGCTGAAGCACGTTCAGCATATGTAAAGGAAGGAAGAACTTTGCGCCGGAAGGTCTGCCTTGGGATATTTCTGCATTAGGATAGCGAATGGTGAGGTAAGTTGCAATATGGGAAAGCAGACGGAAGACGGGAGACAGGAGACCAGAGGGCAGAAGTCAGCAATCAGATAGGCGGTCGTTATGCAGGTAGCTGTCCCTCCGTATACTTCTTGAAGTTGTCCAAGATTGCCTGCCATCCGCCTCTTTGCATCTCTATGGAATTTTCTGATTCGGCTTCAAATGTTTCAACCACTTTTGTCGTGTTGCCCATCCCTGTAAAAGTGATTCTCACTTTTCTTCCATCCCCGATGGTGTAGGCAATGAGCTGGTTCGGTTTCACCTCGTCATATACTCCGTCAAAATCAAAACCGGCACTGCCGTCTTTTGCTTCCATGCGAGAAAGAAATTTTCCACCTGTCCGCAAGACATTTTCTGCACGGGTGGTGTGCCAATCATCCGATGCGTTGTTCCATTGTATGATGTGTTCGGGTGAAGTCCAAAAATTCCAAACTTTTTCTAATGGTACGTTTACTGTCGTCTCAACTGTTATTGTTGTTTCGTCTGGTGTCTTCATTTTATGCCTGGATTTTGGATGAATGATGGGCAGAATAAACTCTGCCCATCATTTGTTTCCACACAACCGGCGCTTTACTTCATCAATGTCATCCGTCGCGTTGCAATAAAACTACCCGCTACCATACGGTAAATATACACACCGCTGGTAACTGCAATTCCCTGGTTATTCGTGCCATCCCATTCGACAAAATACTGTCCGGGTTGCATCGGCTCACTAATAAGAGTCTTTACTTCCCGGCCCACCACATCAAACACTTTCAAGCTCACGGAGCCTTCCGGCTTTGATATATTGAAATTAATTCTCGTACCGGGATTGAATGGATTTGGATAGTTGGCGCCCAGAGCAAATTCCTGTGGTACCTCGGCAGAGATGGTGGTGTACACTGGATCGCAGTCAATGCTATTGCCCGCTACGTCGGTTACCCGGAGTATGACGGTCGAAGCCGAGCTCTGATTTATCTTGGTTGCCGTAACCACCACCGGACTTGTCGTGCCGGGTGTAAATGCAGGAACAACCGTGTTAGCATTTGTGGACGTGAGAACCTGCACAGATGCCAAACCGCTTTGCAAATCCCGCACAGTGATTTGTAACTGTTTTGGAGGACCGGGGATAATGGCAGTGATGTTGCAACCGGGCGGCGTGTTTTCCACAACCACATTAAATGTAATTTGGCCTCTTATTTCTCCACCCGGATATTGAGCGGTATGAATATTTACATACCATAGACCATTAAGAAGGTCTGTTTCTTGTGCAGCAGTTAGGACATAGGAATTTGAAAAAGATCCGGACGTGACGCCCAGTGGAAATCCCGCAAAACCAATTACAACCGACGCATTGACACCCGGCGAAGCAGGTGCATGAAAATGAGCAGCGACTGTC
>JBBRUI010000291.1:0-5685 GCA_038247945.1 Bacteroidota bacterium
ACAGCGGCGACGTTGCCTTCATATCGGGAGAAAATTCATTTGTTATCCTTAATACCAAGCCTTCGACTGCATCGCCTAAACTTGTATCTTTTACAACCTTTGATCAGGCCAGCCGTTTAGCATCGATCGGATTAGAGCCTCCAGTCAGTCACGGCATCGATGGAGGGTATTTGATCACTGACCGAGGATTGCATTGTGTTCACAAGGTTTTGATTGATTATGTTTCATCTTTCAAGTCAGTGGGTGCTACCGATTTATTTGTATTGCCGAGGCAGGTCGTCTCACCAGTTTTCCGAGTTGATGATTTGACTACGGCGTTGTGGTTTCACACTGGTATTATTGACGACTGGACTGCAACTGAAGGTTTGCAAGATTTTTATCCTGGTGCTGATGCTAAGAACATCCATGTTCAGCGAGTTGATGACAATTTTGAGTTTCGTTGGACAGCAACCAACTTTTGCAGTAATTCCCAAAAAGTAGTCAACCCAGATGGAAGCGAAGTAATCTTGCCAAATCCATTTGGCGGGAGTTATGTTGGTCCAGGTGAAGTTCTTATCGTAAGGCCCGTTTCAGATTTTCATGCTGGCATGCTACGGTTTAAGGTGAAAGTACTTCCCTATTATAACAATTACTATTATGATCCCAATAACCCAAATGTTCCTGACTATAGGCGCGTTTGGCTCGAGCAGGAAATAGAATTTTTCAGTGGTGATTTTATCGCTCCTACCAATGTAAGCGGCGTCGGCCATCCTTTTCACGTTTCTTTAACATGGAATGCCGCCCCATTAGCCAACTCTTACAGGGTTTATCGTTCTCAAACACAGACAGGACCTTTTGCATTAGTTGGAAGCCCAAGCTCACCATCATGGATGGATCAAGTTCCCCAAGCGCCCCAAACATATTTTTACAAAGTCGCAGCGATATGGGGGGGATATGAAGGGCTACAATCTGCAACTGTAAGCGCTCAGCCATTTCATCTACAATCCACTAGTTCTTCTGCTACTGGCGCAAGCAATCAACGAAAAATTGTCGTTTTCAACGGCATATCCTACGCGGTTTATGGTTCGGGTGGTTATATTTGGTTTACAAAAAACGATGGCAACGGCTGGTCGGCAGAGAAGTTAATCGGCGGTGGAAACGCGCGCAATCCATCGATTGATGTAAATACGCAGATTCCTTACTCAGCGGCGATACATGTTGTTTGGGATTTCGACTATACTTACATCGGACAAACAACGCGCAATGTCGTCTATGCGAAGTCTACAGATGATGGCGCCCATTGGACGGGGCGAACTCTATATTACCCGGAACCAGCAGGCACTGACATTTTTCCAGTTGTGACCGCGGGACCGAGCGGGGCCATTGTTATCTGGAAACGGGCTTCCCTACCGAATGCTGGCTTGATGGCAAAACCATCTCCGCTATTAGACGCTCCTGTCGCACCGTATGCTGTGCTTCGCGGGACAGATGCAAACACTGGAGTTCCATCTGTGGATAACTTCACTGTTGTTTACAATAACGGTGGTAACATAATGTACGAGCAGATAGGAATGCTCAATAATAACTTAGCTTACTCTTTGGCATCACCCGAAGTGGCGAGCGTTTTTCAATTTGCAGGCAGCAGTCCCAGTGTCGCCCGGGATCTCGATGGAAACAGATCAATTGTTGCTTGGAATGTTTCTACGAATATTTACTTGCGTGAGCGCGTTAATGGCTCGTGGCAACCTGCCACTCATGTGGAAGCGTTGGGCAGCAATGCTTTTCCGCCCTCTGCTTCCTTCGATAACGAAATACTTCGATATGTAGTATTATGGCAATCGGATTATCACATAGAAAAAACGTCGAGACCGGTAGGATCGCCAGCTTGGAGCCCAGTGCTCAATATGGGTACGGGTACAGATCCGAGTGCACCAACACATATTGGAGTTGGATCTGAAGCTCTTTGGACGGTTGGGGCAGGTGCTTACTACGAAGTACACCCTGGAAAAGTTGGCTCCATACATCTGCAATCAATTACACAAGACCCCACGGCAACCGGAAGTCAGCGGAAACTTGTTCAGAGCGGATGGAATAATTACCTGTATCTCACCTACGAATCAGATGGCGATATTTTTGTAACAAGATCCAGCGACGACGGCCAAAGCTGGCAAAACGAAATTTGTGTCAGCAGAGGTTACTTTGGTTGTAGCGCGCCTTCGATTGCCGTAAGATACGGGACTGTCTATATCGTATGGCAACGATTGAACGGCTCAAGCTATGATATCATGTACTCATTCAGCAGCAATTGGGGAGTTAGTTGGCAACCTGCAATATCACTTCAAACAGTGGACTGTCAGAACGGCCTGCCCAACCCAGTTATCGCAATAAGTGCGTCAGCAACTGATCCGGTTGATCTTATGATTGTTTACAAAGGAAATGATAAGCTGCTTTCTGCCTATACAACTTCTGGTTTGCCAGGAATTCAAGACTGGCTTTTTGAGGAGGTTGTGGGCAGTAATGATCGTTCCCAAGATCCAACTTTATCGTGCACGAAGGACACATATCCTCCGCTTCACCTGTCATGGTCAGATGGTGGTCAGGTGTACTATCAAAATTATTATCCGGGTTCATGGCAAGAACCAATTGTCGTCAACAATGGAATTGCCGGCAGCGTTTATGATAATTATCAAACATCATTAAGCTTCCCGCTTAAAGAAGCACCGCACATCGCTTGGCGAGGTCTCCGTCCACCCTGGTTGGAGATTCTTCACAACTACGATTTGAACCCCACGGTGTTCACAGAGTTTGTATACCCATACTACAACGATTTTGATTCTCCATCAATTTCAGGGCAGGATGGAGATGGCGCTATATTAATGTGGCATGGTCCGCATAACTCTATCTACAGGGCCATATACAATGAAGGCGGCTGGACGAAGACGGAAGCAGTCGGTGCGGGCATATCCCCCTCGACTTCGCTGAACAATCCTCCGGGTCAATCGACCCATTACGTTTTCTCACAGATCAATGGTCCTCCTTACGCGCTTCAATTCGGTACCCTAGATGGGCCGATGCGAATCAAGACAACAAATTCAACGAGTGTTCCTTCCCTGATTCAGCCAGCTGCACGAAGAGTGGTGATCGCATCATTGAACAAGGATGAATCCCTCAGTCTGGAAATTCATAGACCGGTGTTGGAGAATTCGAGTGATTCTCTATTAACGTTTGTTCCGGTTGAGGATACAGTGCGGTATAATTTGCAGTCTATTTGGTCCCTTATGGAAACACCTTCCTATAACATGAGAAACTTGGAATTGCCATTGAGGATTAAACACTCAATTCGCGGGTATCGAGGACAAACTGTTCGCAAGCCTGTTCTCAACATGCCTGTTGTTTTAGAAATAGTTCACGCCGGAACAAACACCGTGCTCGCAAGTGAGATCATTCAACCGCTGGCAAGCGATACTGGAACAGTGCTAAATGGCATTTCCAGACTTCGACCTATCTTGTTAGCAAGCACGCCGGTCAAATTCAGGTTGCGACTAAATAGATCTGTACCAAGCCACAACTACCAAGCAGCGGTCGTAAATGTTTACCGAGTTGGTCAGGAGCAGACTGCCTCATCACGTCCGAAACTTGTAGAAGAAGAAAAAGTAATTCCAACGCAATATGCATTGCAACAGAACTATCCGAACCCGTTCAACCCATCGACAACACTTAACTATGATTTGCCTGAACCGGCAAACGTATCATTGGTTGTGTACGATGTGCTCGGACGTAAGGTAATTGAACTGGTCAATGGATCAAAGGAAGCGGGTTACCACTCTGCTACGTGGAAAGCATCTGCAATTGCAAGTGGAGTGTACTTTGCGCGTTTCACCGCTACTGATGCGAATGGAAATGTTAAGTTGAATAAGGTGAGCAAACTGTTGCTCGCCAAGTAAACATCAGAACGCTCTGTTCAACTGAGCGAAGCGCTTTTTCCCGGATGTCGCAGTAGACTCGGCTGTCACGCCCGCTCTACGAGTCGTTGACCTGCCTTCATAGAGCAATTGGGTGGGCAGGGCAACTAAGCTACATCGCTGCGCCGTGACAGCACGTTGGTTCACACATCATCATCAGCATGCTATTTTTTTTCGTCACTGCGCTCAGTTCGTCCATGCTGCTCTACGAGTCGTAGACCGTGACGACCGAGTGAAGGTGAGCCGGGCTTTTTTATTTTCAGACCGAAGTTCGTACATTCATACACATCTTTCACATGTTCTTTTGAATATGAATCGTTCTTTCCTGTATCTCGGGCTATGCTGTGCACTGGTGCTTCTCTCTGGTGCGGCGGGCTTACATGCGCAACCCTCCACGTGGCAAACAGTCCAGCAGCGAATACTCGACCGGCATTGCATCGGTTGCCACGCTGTTGGTGGCTACCCTCCGGCGGTGCAGACCGGTTTAATTCTCACTGCAGATTCATCGTACAGGAAGCTTCTGAATGTCCGTCCCTTCAACACACAAGCGGCAAGCGACAGCCTCGTTCGTGTCTCACCCCTCGGCGGACTTGCTGGCCTGGCAAAAAGTTATCTCTGGCAGAAAGTGAACGCTCCGAACAGCATTAATCTTCCCCAGGGATATGGCTCAATAATGCCGCTCGGACTTCCTTTTCTTACAAACGGAGAGCTCGCATTTCTCAACCGCTGGATCAGCGGCGGAGCGCCGCAAACAGGAATTGTTGCAGGTGCCGATACAAATCTGTTCAACGATACGACGCGGTTCATCGCTGTATTCGAGCCTCTTCCCGTTCCCGCAAGCGGAATGCAATTCCATCTTGGCCCTTTCAACATCTGGCCTGCACAGGTGAACGACCGGGAATTTTTATACTTCATGCCCTTTGCAACGAACCGGAATCTGTACATCAACCGATATCAGATCCGTTACCGCGCCGGCAGCCATCATATGATCGTGTACAATTATCCGACCGGAACGGGAACCCCTTCACCCAATGTTTACCGGGACATACGCGATTCCCTGGGAAATTATCTGCCGGCCATTGTCGAGCTTGCCAGTCTTTTTCCGTTTAGATTTTTTGTCGGCACACAGACACCGGAAGTGGATTATAATTTTCCTCCCGGAGTCGCATTGCAGTTGCCGCAGGGAACCGGCTTTGACCTCAGCGTTCATTCCGTGAATCGCTCCGGCCAGCCGCGCATCGGCGAAGTGTACTTAAACCTTCACACGATCGATTCTTCCAATGTCGTATACAAAGCAACGCCGCGACACTTTCAGAACACGAGCATCTTCCTTCCTCCGTTTCAAACAACAACCATAACAAAAGCATTTCGCTTTACACAGACTTCGAATGTGATTCAGATGTGGGGGCACGCGCACCAGCGGATGACGGAGTTCAGTGTTGTGGGTGTCGGCGGCGCGCACAACGGCCAGCTTCTGTATTACACAAACGATTGGGAACATCCCGCGTTGCTTTCACTTCACACACCGATGCGATTTCTCGCGGGCGACAGCATCCGTTTGATTACGACGTACAACAACCCGACTTCGCAGCTAATCCAGTACGGACTCCGCAGCACGGATGAAATGCAATTTCTATTCTACATTGCGTATGGAGATTCGCCGAGCGAGGTGGAAGAAGTGCCATCCGCTGCCCCACACCGGTTTGTATTGGAGCAGAACTACCCGAATCCGTTCAACCCGACG
>JBBRUI010000292.1:0-5624 GCA_038247945.1 Bacteroidota bacterium
ATCATGGGAAGAAATCCGGTTTTGAAGTCTTTGATACGGTCTTTCTTCTCCGCCATCAGAACGCACAAGTGAAATATCAGTACATACTTTGCAAACTCAGATGGCTGCAAGCCGAGTCCGCCGAGACGCAGCCACCGCGTCGCACCCTTTACTTCGCCACCCAGCGCGAGCGTAACGAGCAGGAGGCCAACGGCTGCCATCAACAGCGGCTTTGTCAGCTTCTTGTATTTTTTGTAGTCGATGTTCATGAAAATAAAAATGGCTGCAAACGCGAGAAGTATCTTCGCGAGATGAAGCAACATGAGCCTCGAACTCGAACCCCACTTCTCCATGGCGAATGTAGAACTCGCGCTGTACACCACAGCCAGGCTAAGCACCATCAGGATAAGGACACAGCTTAATGTCTGAATGTCGATGTAATTGCGTTTGGATTTCGTCATTGGAGTTTCATTACCAGTTCTTTGAAGGCTCTGCCCCGATGCTCATAATTATCAAACCAATCGAACGAGGCGCACGCCGGCGAAAGCAACACAACATCGCCCGACTGCGCGAACTTGCGTGCCTGCTCGACAGCCTCTTGCATGTTGGATGCGGTGGCCAACGGTTTCATATTGTCAAACGCTGTTGACACCTTTTCCGCTGACTCGCCGATAGCAACTATAGCTTTGACGTGTTTCTGAACGAGCGGAAAAAGCGTGGAGTAATCATTTCCCTTGTCGCGTCCGCCGAGTAACAGCACGATCGGTTGAGGAAAGCTTTGAAGTGCGTACCAGACGGAGTCTGCATTCGTTGCTTTTGAATCGTTCACGTACGTCACGCCATCGAATTCGCGTACGAATTCGAGACGATGTTCGACGCCTTTGAAATTCTTCAGCGTCGCTCGAACAGAGGCAGTCGGGACATTCATTGTCCTTGCGATAAGTGCAGCGGCCATCGCGTTCATCAGGTTGTGCTGACCTTTAATGCTGATCTCCTCGACCGGAATGAGCTCTGTCGCATGCCCGGCGACTGCTGTCCACAAGTGTCGGTTCTCTACGTACGCACCTTCGCTGAGCGTCGTCTTTGTGCTGAATGGCAGCCGCTTTACTTCCGATGAAATACGCGCTTCAACATTCGTCCGCACGAGTTCATCATCATAGTTGTAGATGATCGTGTCACCGCGATCTTGGTTCATAAAGACTCTGCATTTTGAGTCAATGTATTTCTCCATCGAATGGTCATAGCGGTCGAGATGGTCGGGCGTGATATTCAGCAGCACGGATATGTTGGGTTTGAATGTTTCGATGGAATCCAATTGAAAGCTGCTCACTTCTAATATCACCGTGCTTTGTTTGGTTGATTGCCCGACTACCTGTGAAAACGCAATCCCGATATTGCCTGCTACCTGAACCGGTTTTCTTGCATCTTCAAAAATTCTTCCCGCCAAAGTCGTTGTCGTTGTTTTCCCGTTCGTCCCCGTAATTGCTGCGATCGGCGCTTCACAAAACCAGCTTGCGACTTCAATCTCGCTTACGACTTTTAATCCCTTCTCCATCGCCTGCCTTACAATCGGAACATTTGAAGGAACGCCGGGACTCAGAACAAGAACATCTGCCGCTAAAACTTTTTCTGTATTGCCGCCGAACTCAAATGCGATTCCGGCCTTCTTCAGCCCGGCGATCGTTTCCGTCATCTTTTCGATAATCGGACCCTTATCACTCACAAACACTTGAGCTCCGTGTGACGTCAGAAGTTTTGCAACCGCAAGTCCGCTTCTTGCACCGCCGATAACACTGAATTTCGTTCCCGCTATGCGTGGTTGCAAAACCTTTCTACCTTACTTTGAAAGTTGCCAGGCTCAGAATCATCATCAGGATTGCCACGATGTAGAACCTCGTAACGATTTTCGGTTCGGGCCATCCTAATAATTCAAAGTGGTGATGGATGGGGGCCATTTTGAAAACACGGCGTCCCTGTCCGTACTTCCTCTTTGTATACTTGAAATATAGACGCTGAATGATCACCGAAACCGTCTCGGCAAAAAATACGAAGCCGAGTGTCGGCAGAAGAAATTCTTTTTTTATCAACACGCACAACGCTCCGATAGCGCCGCCCAGAGCGAGCGATCCTGTGTCGCCCATAAAAATCTGGGCAGGGTACGCGTTGAACCAGAGAAATCCCAGCGCCGCGCCGGATAATGCCGCGCAAAAGATCACCAGCTCGCCGTTGCCGCGAAGAAAAGGAATCGTCAGATAATTGCTCAACAACGCATTGCCGGAAATATAACTGATCACTGCCAACGTGAGCACAACAATCGCCGTCGTCCCGATTGCAAGCCCGTCGAGGCCGTCCGTCAGGTTCACAGCGTTCGATGTTGCGACAATAACGAAGACCACCATAGGGATGTACATGACCCCGAAGTCGAACTCCCTGTTTTTGAAAAATGGTACCGTCGTCGATGAGTTGATTTTCCATAACTCCGGATCAATCCAATTCGGAAAAAAATAGATGATACCGCCGACTACAACTCCCACGAACACTTGCCCGACAATTTTGTATCTGCCAATCAACCCTTTGGGTTTTTTCTTTACGACCTTCAGGTAATCGTCAAGAAATCCTACAGCGCCAAGTACAACAGTCACGAAAATAATGAGGATGACATACAAATTTGTCAGCGTTCCCCAGAGCAGTGTCGGCACCAGTACCGCAGCCAGAACAATCAAACCGCCCATTGTCGGAGTGCCCGCTTTCGACAAATGTGATTTAGGTGCCTCCACTTTTGCCGACTCGCCGATCTGCCGCCGCCTGAGCATCTCGATGATTTTTGGACCGAGCCAGAATGCGATGAACAACGCCGTCAGTGCAGCGGCGGCGGCCCGGAATGTAATGTATCGGACAACGCCAAATCCCGGCGGGTGATATATTTTTTCAATGATGTCAAAGAAATACGTCAGCATTTATGCCGCGGCCGCTGTAGTCCAACGTGCGTGAAGAGCCGTAACAATTTCCTCCATCTTCATCCCGCGCGATCCTTTTATGAGCACCGCATCGCCGGGCGTTGCAAGACCCGCCAAAAATTCCGTGAGCGCGACTTTGTGTTCGTAATGCATTTTCTGCGGAACTTTAGCCTTATCGTGAATTGCTTTCGCTTGCCCGCCGAATGTAAGCACGTAATCGATTTTCATTCCCGCCAGGAGTTTTCCCACACGTGCGTGTTCAGCCGGGGAAAATTCGCCCAGCTCTTTCATATCCGCCAAGACTGCAATCTTCCTGCCTGGAACCCGTGCGGCATCCAGAGTCCTCAGTGCCGCGATCATCGAATCGGGGTTAGCATTGTATGTGTCGTTATAGATTGTAATTCCGTTAACGGTTACAATTTCCATTCTCTTGCTTGCGGGTGTAAACTTTTCCAATGCCGCTTTGATGTTTGCTGCCGGAACTTTGAATGTCAGTCCCACAGCAGCGGCGGAAAGCGCATTGAGTGCGTTGTGCTCACCGGGAATCGGTAGCTGGACTGTTACCGCCCGCTTCGCACTCTTCGCCGCAAAGCTCATCTTCACACATCCCGATTCATTTATTTCCAGAATTTTACCGAGCACAGAAGCCTTCTTTGTTCGAAAACTGTACGTCACTTTCGTTTTTACATTTTTAGATTTTGCGGATACAAGTTTGTCATCGGCATTGACGAAAGCGATCGAGCCCGGACGCGAGTTCAGATTCCTGAACAGCTCGCCTTCTTCTTTTGCAACGCCGCCCAACGTCCGGAAAAATTCCAGGTGCTCACGGCCAACATTCGTCAGCAAGCCGTGCGTAGGTTCAAGGATGTTGCAGAGATACCGTATTTCACCCGGATGATTCGTTCCGATCTCGACAACGGCGATATCATGGCGTCTCTCCAGATTGAATAACGTCTGCGGCACACCGATATGGTTGTTCAGATTTCCCCGCGTGCTCAGCACGTTATACCGTGTATCAAGGACTTTGGTGATCATTTCCTTTGTGGTTGTCTTTCCGTTACTGCCGGCGATTGCAAGAACCGGAATGGAGTATTTCAGACGATAGTGACGGGCGAGTTCACCGAGAGCGATCGTCGTATTTTCCACAACAACAAGCGGCATTGTTTTCACCGCTTCGGTCTTGCCGGACCGCTCAATCACTGCGGCGATGCAACCGTTTGCAAATGCCTCGGCAAGAAACTTATGTCCGTCAAAATTTTCACCTCGCAAAGCAAAAAACAATTCGTCTTCCTTAACTGTACGCGAGTCAGTTGAAACTCCCGTAATTGTTTTCCCCCGCAGCTTCTCGATATTCCGAAGTTGGAGAAACGAGATGTGCTGCAATTCAGCGGGGTCAAGCTTCATCTTTTGTTCCGGATGTAAGTCTCCACTTCCTCACGGTCATCAAAGTGTATTTTTTCATCGCCGATGATTTGGTAGTCTTCGTGCCCTTTTCCCGATAGAAAGACAATGTCGTCGTGACGCGCCATCCCTAATGCTGTCGCTATTGCGTTACGCCGATCGGCTTCCACAATCACAGTTTTCTCCGGCAGAACGCCTTTCTTTATGTCCTCAATAATCTGATGCGGATCTTCATGCCGCGGATTGTCCGAGGTAATAATTGTAATATCACTGTACTCGGTTGCAACCCGTCCCATCAATGGCCGCTTTCCCTTATCACGGTTGCCGCCGGCTCCGAACAGCGTGATGATCCTTCCGCGTCGTTCCGGTGGGACGATTTCACGGATTGTCCGCAGACAATTTTCGAGCGCATCATGCGTGTGAGCGTAATCGACAACAGCGATCCACCCTTCGGGTGAAATGATTTGCTGAAACCTTCCCGGTACTGCCCGGAGAGTCGCAATTCCAGATACAATCTTTTCTGTGTCCACCCCTAAACTGATTCCGGTCGCAAATGCAGCGAGAATATTTTGAACGTTGAACCGGCCTATCAACGTTGACTCTACCCTGGCTGAAGAACTCTTGTAGTGAACCGTGAACGATGTTCCTTTCAGCGTTAAGTTCACGTTCGAGGCGCTCACATCACCGTTTTCAATTCCGTACTTAAGTACAACAGCTTTTGAATCGGCTACTGCATTCATTCCGTACGGATCGCCGACATTCGTAACGGCGAAAGCTTCGGAGGAAAGAGAGTCGAACAACATTTTCTTCGCACGAAAGTATTCTTCCATCGTCAAATGAAAATCAAGATGATCTTGTGTGAGATTTGTGAAAACGGCGGCAGCAAATTTCAACCCATACACTCTGCGCAATGCCAGCGAATGGGATGACACTTCCATCACTGCGGAAGTGCAACCCTGTAACACCATTGTTGCAAGCAACTGGTTCAACTCCAACGATTCGGGGGTTGTATGTGTTGAAGGAATTATCTCTTCACCGATTTTGTATTCAATAGTTCCGATGAGCCCGACTTTTTCTCCCCGTGCTTCAAGAATCGATTTTATCAGATATGTCGTCGAGGTTTTTCCGTTCGTTCCGGTTACTCCCACAAGTTTCAGCTTCTCTGATGGATGACCAAAAAGATTTGCCGACATTTGAGCGAGAGCTTTGCGCGAATCACCGACAACGATTTTGACCACGCCGGCATGCATGAAATACGAATCGGGCATGGCAGTATCATCTTCCACC